>NZ_DJHG01000059.1:0-8236 GCF_002432955.1 Mesotoga sp. UBA5825
AACGTGGTTTTCATCAGCGTACAGCGGTTCTTAGAATCGAGATTCCAAATCAGGTTCAGCGGCTAAGACAGTAATTACAGTAGGATTCTTACACTAATTCAAGCGACTTCTCCTGGGAATCCCCGCATAAGCAGCTTCTTTCTTCAATACAAATATCCTCTGGCTATATCATATGATCAATCTAGATGTTCGATGAGAAGCTGAGGAAACGTATATAGACTCTTTACTTTTTTTCTGCTTCCGAAGAAAAACGTGGATTCATAAGTGGAATAACAATTGGAGGTGTAAGGCCTGCCTGCCCTGTAAACGATAAAATAGCTGCGCGTAGTACTGGCAGAAGTATTGAAGTACCGCTCTCAGCAACCATTTTTTCTAATGCCTTTTCTTCGAGGGTTTCTTGGCATTCGAAGACACCCTCCATGCTTGCCTTTATCGTAAGATAATCTGTCTCATCGGCTCTACCAAATGCTGTTAGAGTGAGCGCAAGAAGACAGTTCTTCCTACCGTCTTCTTCGATAATTCTCGTCTCTCTACCGAGTTCAATAGATATCACGATCTCATTTTGTACTGGAGTGTAGGAGAAGGAAAACTCCTTTATCAGATATCTTTTCATTTGAAGTATCGCTTGTTCCACTCTATGCATTTATCAAGCCGCCTCACTCGGTTTCCATCTAAAATAGCTTTCATTATTCTTCACCGAAATTACGGGAATATATATAGGAATGTATTTTATTACCTCTCTTGTTATTTCGGTTTTTCTGTCAGTTATTCCAAGATCTACATTCAGTCTTCCTTCAAGACAGGAAGAGATCTTGACAAGAGTCTCTAAGCTAAGATTCTCTTCTCCACGTTCAATATTTGAAACGTATGGCTGCTTAAAACCTAACAGCTCACCCAATTGTTTCTGCGAAAGACCTCTTTCTTTTCTGTAGCTCATTAACTGACTGGCAACTTGACCCTTAATCCTACCTATAGCGAGAGAATCTTCAACATTGTAGGTCTTGGCAACTTGGTCAAGAAACTCACCGAAAGATGAATTCCTCTTGATGGCCATTATTTCACCCCTTTCGAACTTTGAATCCTTTATTATCGCTCAACCATTTATCCGCCAGACTTTCAGCTTGTTTAACTGCCTTAACATAATCTGCTGAGCTTTTCTCAATGAACACCATAAGCAAAACACAGACCTCTTCAATACCATTGCTGGGAAAAAAACACAAACAACGAACATTCAATCCTTTTCTAATCAGCGTAATGCTGTTAATGCTCGTACCATGCAACTTTTCCAGTAGACCGGACTTTCTGACTCCTATAGGCCCATCTCTTTCAAGTACCTCTTCGAAGAAACCAAGCTTGTCCATAACAGGAGCTACCCTATTATTATGCTTGTCCAGAAAATCCAGAAAACAGGAATTGAAGCTTTCTGATCTTATGATTCTCATCGCACACCTCATTTATAACCTATAACTTATGTAATTATGATTCGAGGGAATTACAATCACGGTTGATTAGGTTAAAGTATGCACGTTTATTCTCATTATTCTTCCGCTTTCTCATGCATGCAGTTTCCTGGGCGACAAGAAACGGCATATACTGCACTATTGGCTAGCAGTGGTTCGCGTCTTTGACTGCCAATGTCTCACCAAACCTCAGAGCGAAGAAGCCAAATAACACCCCTTCGCATTCATACATCCCCCAAACGCTTACGCAACTGACCTCGGGTCCGTCCCTGGCAAAAAGAACACTGAAGTGAATTCTTCCACTTCGTGGCCGTTTCTTGCCATATGGTTGCAGTAATCTTCTTGAGTCAGTCTCTGAATGTCTCATGATCAAGCAGTTGGACCTTGACATTTCTTCGCAGGTTTTCCCGGAACCCCTAATGCTAAGGATCTCGTAGGCTCTCTCCCTGATTTTATTGCTATCCTCCTGAATTTAATTACGACACGTCTGTTATTTTACATCACTAAACATTCAGAACAAAATACACTAATATGATGTGATTAGTAGATAGTTAGCCTTGTCAAGCCCTTAAACTGACAACAGTGATCGTTTTTGGAAGAGACCGCGGCCCTCTTCAACCTTGCGAATCTCACTTAGTTTGAGGGAAACAATCAAATTGGGAATCGCCTCAGTTCACATGGGAATTCATCAGCAGAACCAGAACCTGCCTACGACTTGCAGAACAAAACTTCTCGTTTGCAGAATGAATGGCAACCATTTCAGCTATGCATCTCACTGGAGAAGAGCCGCCTTCTTCACCTTTCAGAATCGGATGTTAGCCTCCTTTNNAAAGGCGCTGAAGAAGGGCTAAATGGAAAGGAAAGCCAGACGTACCACCCCGTTTTCAAATAACCGCGCGTTTGATTCGTTGAGTGTCTTAAAGACCCAGCCCCAATTTAGGGTTTTCTTTTGCGGGTCCTGTTTATTGCCCTTCTTTAAGAAAGAAGCTCCTTCCGAAAAAACAGAAGAAATGAAGTAGTCAGGTTTTCAGGTCTTGAATCATTTTCATTTAAATCTAGGAATATCGGCAGGTAGTCCTACTCTCATGAAAAATCTCGCGAAGGCCTGGGCGAGGTGTTCTCTGTACGGAGGAAGCAATCGAAGCCGGTCTCCTTGTCTTCTCAGATGTTCTATCAGAAAGTCATAGTGAACACCGTAAACGTTTCTAAAATCAACTACCAAGAAGTCCTCTGTGAACTTGTCAATTTCGCTCTTGTTCAAGAGATGGAATGCATGAAGATGCCCCCTGCGAAGATCTTCCTTTCCAGAGCTCTTTCTGAAGTGAGGAACTGAATTCTCTATTGCCCTTAAGGGCCAAACCGGACAGACAAGAACCAGGTCAATCTTCTTGTTTGCTAGGTCACAAGACTGACTCATGATCAAAACATCATAAGTAATCACATCGGCCTCGACCTGTTTGTATTCTTCGATCGTGGCTGGAGGAACAATAATTGGGCATGAGTATACGAAATCACCTTGCTCTGGCGGCTGGCCTTTCTCAACCGTTCTATACCAGGGATACTCTGCCATCACAATCACCTAGAACAAGTCAACGTCATCCAGTCGATTTGGCTGACCTTTCTTCACGTTTCTAATGGTCAATCTAATCTTGTACCTTGCTTTCGGGGGCAAATGGCCTGGCAGAGGTACAGAATTTCTAGCTTCTCTCACACTGGGAACGATTTCTGAAGTTCCTGTCTCCGAGAACCAGACAGGAAACAATGTATCAAGCACAGTACCAGCGTCGGCAAAACCACTTGATCCGCAACCCGATTCGATTATCCTTGAAGGATTCAATGTCTTGTAGAGTGCTGATTCTGGGAATTGCCTAAACAAGACAGAGGAATTCTCGAAAACTGACGAAGCAGTCCCGTTTGGCAATACAAAGGAATCGAATTCTCTAACAGTAATAGCTAACATCACTGAAACCTCCTGAGTAAATCACCTTCAATCAACCCAAAGAACCAATCGTCCGCCAAAGAGTGAGCTTCAGAAACCCATTTCATGATTCTCACAACCGGACTGAGAGCTTCGTCGGAGATCCTTACAATCTGGGTATCCCAGAGCAGAACATCTCTCTCACCTTTCTTGGCTCGCATTACCCGGAAATTAAGTTGACTATCTTCTTCCTTTGTCGGAAAAGCATACCTAAAATCAAATGCAGTAGGGTTCTTGTCTAAACTGCATTTCTCAAAGAGTTTGTTATCTATCCCAGCGTTCACTTTCAGATTCCTCTGCAAGAAGCAAAACAAGTCTTCCGAAGTGTAATCAAAATCTATTGCATCAATATATCTGAGGGAAAGCATATTAACCTTCAGGTTGATGTCTGGATCTGGATAAGACTCGAAGAAATCTTTGATCAAGCGGCTAATCCTGCCTCTGAAATCATCCCACGAATAGTCTTCAGTCGCATTCAGCGTGATAATTCCGGGTCCCAACTGCACCAAAGGCCAACACGCTTGCCCTTTTCGGAACTGGTGCTGAACAACAAAAGGCGCCATTTCATCAGGTATAGAAGCTGATGGAAGCTGTTCGTGAAAAGGATATTCGTCACGAATTCTACTGTATAGGCTCCCCAAGACTATCCTATAATGCGGATCGATTATCGATCCTGACTCCTGGGTTTTCAGAGCCCAGCGCAGCTCAAATATTGCCTCAACTAGAGGTTTGTTCTTAAGAATTGGCCACTTCATGTTAAACACCAATCTCATACAGAAAATACTTGCATTCTGGCTTATTAATATATTATCATACGTTACTTCTCTCCCGGATTTCCAAGCCAATTCCCAGATGATATAAGTCAGCAATTAGAGAAGATCTCGAAGAATTCTGAAGAAGAAAAAGACACGAACCTCAACAGAATTTTTTTCTCTGGAAGGACTGAATTGCAGTCGTCAACCATGTCAAAAGATAGATAATTATCATCAAGATCCAAATAGGGAGAAAAAAAGACTGATCTCAACTCAAAATACGAAGTCCCTATTTTCGAGAAAAGTCAACACTGCCCTTTGACAGCAAGAAACCCAAAAGGCGCTGAAGAAGGGCTAAATGGAAAAGAAATCCAGACGTACCACCGCGTTTTCAAATAACCGCGCACATGATTCGTTGAGTATCTCAATGGCCCCACACTCGATTTGGAGTGTTCTTTTGTGGGTTCTGTTTATTGTCTCATGAGAAAAATGAAATCCTTCTGAAAGAAGGGCCTCTACTGGCGGCTGCCCTGTACAGCGGGGTTTGATTTTCAGTGTCGCCATGTTCTGGCGAAAGACGGTCTCAAGTAGACGAGTCCCTAATCAGCAGTAATTATCATAGGATTCCACGCTGATTTCGAGCGGTTTTCTCCGGGAAGCCTCGCGCTAGCAGCTGCTTTCTTCAATACAAATATCCTNNAAGTGAAAGAGATAATAGCGGCCCTAAGAAGAGGGATCAGAGTTGCGGTCCCGCTAATCATGCAAAAGTCTTCGAATGTTTTGTCTTCCATATTCTCGGGAGCTTCAAACCTACCCTTGATTGTTGCATCGAGCTTCAAAGCCATCTTTCTTCCGCTTCGACCCCTGACTTTGACTGAGAGAGACAACAAGCCGAGGAGGCAACCGTTATCGGCACGCCCATATTCAAGCTCTGGATCATGCAGGTCCAGCGAAATTGACATGTTTTTGACCCCCTCCTGGAGAGTAAACGAAAAATCAGAAATTCTGTGCGCCAAGAAACGGAACTCGGCATTCACTGGCTCAGGCACTATTCTTCATCCCTTTGATGCTTTGATTGCCAACGTACTCCCATATTGAGACTCGCTCTTCAGAAGAATCTGGAATCGAAGTATCATCTTTGAAGTCAATCTCAAGAGATACACGACCTCCGAGTTTGTTGACAACGTCAAAAAGCTTTCTTATTGTGAAGTTATAGTCGCCACTTTCGATCTTCGAGATCATTGCCTGGCTGCACTCTAGTTTTTCTGCCAGCTCCTTTTGTGAAAGGGATTTATTCGCCCGATAGTTAATAAGAGCTGCAGAAATATCCGTCATGACTCCAATCAAGTTCAACTCAAATCTCGTGTCATCGTCTGCCGACTCTAACAACAGTTCTCTGTCTCTCTTGAATGGAGGCTCTGGATTTTCAGTATTCATTCTTCTCTTTCTTTCGCCTTCAACCCATGAAAACATAAACAACTGCACCTCCTAAAACTTGCACACATTAAATCCCCGACCGGTCCATTCACAAATCCTCGACTTCAGTCTCTCGATCGCCTTCTCATACTTTTCATCGGACTCATCAAAGAAGACAAGATAAACAATAATCTTCTTATCATTGAAGAAGCAGAAAAGAATCCTTGCGTTTTCTGGATCATTCCTCTTCGTCTCTGTAAGATGAAGAGAACATATTGAATAACTGGTCTTCGTACGTCTCAAAACCTCCAGGCGGGAAGATCTTCGCGGTTTTGCAAGTTCCGTTTTCAGATAATTCTCCCCCGCCTTCTCCAGCAGCTCGGTGAGCAAAAACCTTTTCTTTATCAGATCCTTCTTTCTGGAGGGATTCTTTCCTACGTACTTGTCAAATTCCCTCTGCATTCTTTCGTCGGATAAGACATCGATCTTTCTCTCCATCTTACCTCTATTTATAACTTATAAGTTGTATTATTGTAAGAACGATCCGTAACGATTATTACTCGTTACAACCATCTTGGGTCAATTAATAAGGCATTGCTCGCGATATCAAATGATTTCCATGAGCTTTCGGGATGGTTTAAGTAATCCTCTTGAGTTGATCTCTGGATGTAGAATAATTGGTAAGTTGGACTTCAACATTTCCTCTGCAACTGGTTTTCTCTTCGCGAGAAACCTTGAATATTCACTAAGTTCCATTGATTGCAACAAGCACAAAGCACTTTCTTATTGCGAGATATTCGCAAGTTAATATCTGTAGCCGGGCCAGTTGATCTACTTTCTCTTACTATCGAAAGTTGTTTAAGCAGACGGGCATAGTTCGCCTCAGTTCACATGAGAATTCATCAGCAGAACCAAAACCTGCCTACGACTTACGGAATAAATCCCAACGATGTCAGATATACATTTCATAAACTGTTGTCGAATTTCTTTACCAAGAAGAGATCGTTCTGAACTGAAGACGTTTGTCCCAATGATAGACAATTGAAGTAGCCGGGCGGGCGCCCGGCTTCGGTTCAGCTATGTGAATATGCAGTGGGCAAAACGAATCATGTTACCCTTTGACTGTTTGCTATTCTCCGGAAAGCATCTACTGAATAGGGTTTGCTTTGGTCACCTGCTGCGTACCTGCAATGGTGTGCTGATTTTTTCCCACCCATTCCTCAATAACCTCTCTGGCATCATCAAGATCAGCAATAGTAATCGATTCGCCGAGTTTGTCTTCGTAGAAGTTCTGAAAGCTTGATCCTCTGGAGCTGGAGAGATCGAGGATCATACCTGCTATGATGTATCTTCTGCTTTGCTCTGGTTTGTCGAGGTTCTCGAGTGCCTTGCCTGCAAGAAAGTAGCTTTTCGGAGTCCGGGGATCGAGCCTCAGCAGCTTCTGAGCCCATGCGAGGGCATCGAGAGGCCTGTCAGTATCGAGATAGAGATAAACAAGCTCTTCCACAGCTTTCATGTTATCTTTGTCTTCCCAAAGAGCAGCCCTGAACATAAGTTCGGATTTGTAAGGCTTCTTTCGCTTCTTGTAGATCTTTCCGAGGAAGACCATTCCTTCTATGTCATTCGGTTTCCTGGAATAATGCTCTTCAATAAGCGACTCTGCAGTCTCTGTGTCATCGAAGAGATAGGCGATATGCCCCAGATCCCACAGCTCTTCCTCGTTCAAAGTTACCCAGCTTTCGAACTCGCTCGCTACGGATACACTCTTCTCAGCCTCAGAAGCGCATTGACTACTTTCTCCATTTAGAACTGTTTCTGAAACACTCTCCTTCTTTGAGAGATCGTTTATTATCTCGCGATAAAGCTTGGCTGCTTCTTTCCAACTTCCATCCAGAAGCAGAGCCATCGTCTTGGTTATTCTGTCTTCCATGATATTTCTCCTTTCTGTAAATTCAGTTGCAAGTTCTGAGTTACAAGTTGCAAGGGAAAACCAGTTCCAAGTTCTGAGTTGTGAGTTGCAAGGGAAAATCCAGTTGCAAGTTCTGAGTTGTGAGTTGCAAGGGAAACCAGTTGCATGAATCGATGATTTCGGCGAAACTTTGATTGATCATCATTCAGAAAAGGAGGTTCTAGCTGTGTCGACATCTTTCAAAGATCTTCTTGTATGGAACGCCAGTATGGATTATGTAACCAGCATCTACAAGATAACTAGAGACTTCCCGGATTCTGAACGTTTCGGTCTCGCTTCCCAGCTCCAAAGAGCAGCGGTATCAGTCCCCTCGAATATCGCCGAAGGCTCCGGAAGGTATTTCAAGAAGGAGTTTGTTCATTTTCTTTATCAGGCTAGAGGATCTCTTCTCGAAACCTTCACTCAGATAGAAATAGCCTTCAGACTTGGTTACATCACTGATCAAGTTCGAGACCAGCTCATCGAGACCGGAGAGGAGATAAGTAAAATGCTCAATGGCCTCATAAAATCTCTCAAAGACTGATCTTTCAGCGGAGCTAGGCTCATGAGCAGTTCTAGATCCCTTCTGTTGTACAGTTCTTCTTTCTTGCAACTGAGAACCTGCATCTTGGAACTGCTCTTAATCTTCTTTTCGTTCTTCTTGCAACTGGTGAGTAGCCCA
>NZ_DJHG01000017.1:0-7242 GCF_002432955.1 Mesotoga sp. UBA5825
GTGCGTAAGCGCCAGCATCACTTCCCCGGATGCTCTTCCGGGTATCACTTCCTCGCGCCAGCGAGCCTCACTTCCTGCCGGAGGCAGCATCACTTCTGTTCTTGCTCTTACCAACCCCCGACCTCCGACCCCCAACCCCGGTCTTACAACTCCTCTCATGAAGCCAGCATGCGACTGTATGGCCCTCAGCCACTTCGAAGCTGTCGGGCATCTCTTTGCTGCAGATGTCGATCTTATATGGGCATCTCGGGTGAAACGGGCAGCCGGGAGGCGGATTGATCGGGCTGGGAGGTTCCCCTTCAAGCTTGATGTTCTGGAGCTTCCTTTCCTGAGGATCCCAGTTTGGAATTGACGCCATCAGAGCCTTTGTGTAGGGGTGAGCGGGGTAATCGAACAGCTCCTTCGCTCTGGCAGTTTCAACAACATTTCCAAGATACATTACCATTATCTTGTCGCTCATATGATGTACGACATCAAGGTTATGTGAGATGAATATATACGACATCTTGATCTCGTCTCTTAGCTCCTGCAGCAAGTTGATGATCTGGCTCTGAACAGAGACGTCAAGAGCTGAAGTCGGCTCGTCGCAGATTATCAACCTCGGGCTGACCGAGATAGAACGAGCTATCGCGATTCTCTGCCTCTGCCCTCCTGAAAACTCGTGAGGGTAGCGCTGAGCGTATTCTGGATACATGCCCACCTTCATCAGAAGCTCTCCGACATAATCGTCTATCTCATCTTTTGAAAGTAGATTGTGTGCTTCTATAGGTTCCTTGATAATGTCTCTTACCGTCATTCTGGGATCCAGCGAGTCAAACGGATTCTGGAAAATCATCTGAACGTCGCGTCGGAATTTCGAGCGGACGTTCTTTGCAAGCCCTTTGGTGATGTCGTATTCATTTCCCTTATCGTCATGATAGATTATCCTTCCTCCGGTCGGTTCATAGATCTTCACTATTGTTCTACCTAGAGTGCTCTTCCCGCAACCCGACTCGCCGACAATGCCGATAGTTTCGCCCTTACTTATCTCCATGGTTACAGATTGCATAGCTCTTACGTAGCCAACAACCTGGAGAAAGACTCCGGCCTTAATCGGGAAGAACTTCCTAAGCCCTTCGGTCGAAAGTATCTTCATGTTTCCGACCTCCCATCGAACAGCCAGCAGGCGACTGAATGGCTGGCATTCAAAGAAAACTCGGGAGGATCTTTCTCTCGGCAGATCTCCATTACATGAGGACATCTGGGGTTGAATCGGCAGCCGTCAGGGAACTCGTAAGCTCTTGGAACATAACCCTCAATATACGGCAGCTTCTTTCCCTTGTAGGATCTCATCACTCTGGAGTTCAGCAAGCCCTTTGTGTAAGGATGAGAAGGAGATGAATAAAGTTCATTCACGCCTGCCTTCTCGACTATCTTTCCGGCGTACATTACGTGAACTCTGTCAGCCAGCTCCGCAACTACCCCGAGATCATGGGTGATGAAGATTATAGAACTGCCGAATTCGCCTTGGAGCTCCCGCATAATGTTGAGGACTTGAGCCTGTATTGTAACATCCAGTGCGGTGGTTGGTTCGTCCGCTATGACTATCTCTGGATTGGTTATTAGAGCCATTGCAATCATGATTCTCTGGAGCATTCCGCCGCTCATTTCGTGGGGATACTCCTTGCATCTCTTCTCGGGTTCAGGAATGTTGATTCTACGAAGAATCGAAATAATCTCTTCATAGGTTTTGCCTTCATCCCAGGGCATGTGTGCCCTTGCAACTTCCTTCAGCTGGTAGCCTATGGTGAATAGAGGATCGAACGTCGACATGGGTTCCTGGAATATCATGCTGATTTCCTTGCCCCTTATGTCTCTGTACGCCTTGTTCGACAGTCCTGCCAGGTTCTTTCCCTTGTAATAGATCTCTCCTTCGACCTTTGCGGGAGGTACCTTGATAAGCCCCAGTATAGTCTGGACGGTTACGCTCTTTCCGCATCCTGATTCTCCAACCAGAGCCAAGATCTCTCCCTTCTCGACTTTGAAGCTGATGTCATCTACTGCCTTAACCAGACCATCTGGGGTTCTGAAATATGTCTTAAGGTTCTTGACTTCAAGAATTGTGCTCATACTTTTTCCACCGCCCTGTAAGGATCAACTGCATCTCTCAAGGCGTCTCCTACGAAGTTGAAGGAGAGAACAGCCACTATTATGAATAGCCCTGGAATCATCAGCCAGGGATGAGCCTCCAGTTCAGATAGAGACTGCGCCTGCTTCAGCAGCAACCCCCAGCTGGTCATAGGCTCCTTTATGCCAAGGCCGAGAAAGCTAATAGCGCTCTCACCCAAAATCATTCCCGGTATTGAAAGAGTCGAAACGACTATCAGATAACTGATTGTGTTTGGGATAAGGTGACGCGTTATTATCTTCATGTTCGAAACACCGGATACTTTGGCGGCAAGAATGAATTCCTTCTCTCTCAGGCTCAAGACCATTCCCCTAACAACACGTGCAACCCCCATCCAGCCGATCAGCGACAGGACAATTACGATTCCGAAATAGACCCACGTGCTAGGCCACTGAGGAGGTAGTATCGTGGCTAGTGCCAGCCACAGCGGTATCCTAGGGAAGGATCTTAAGAGTTCTATGAAACGTTGTATCAATACGTCGATAGTCCCGCCATAGTAACCTGAGAGGGCCCCCACTATGGCGCCTATGAAAACGCTTATCAGGGTGCCCACAAGGCCCACGGTCATTGACACCTTGCCGCCAACAAGAACTCTAGAGAAGAGGTCTCTTCCAAACCTGTCCCCTCCAAATAGAAGTACCATTGCTACATCTGAAGACTCCTCGACTCCAAAGAGATGAAGATCGGTCTTGAAAAGTCCCCAGAAAGTGTATTCTTCACCCCTTACGAAGAGTTTTATCGGTACTACGTTGTTCTTGTCTTCCGTGAATTCCAGTCTATACGTAACGGGGTTTCTGACCTTGGTCATTCCGTACACGAAAGGACCCCGCCAGTTGCCTTCTTCATCGAAGAAACGTATCTTTGAAGGAGGGGCATAGACGAAGTTTCTGTGTGCCGTTATGTAGTTGTAAGGAGCTATGAAATCGGCGAAGACGACCAGCAAATACATGATCGAGAGGGCGATAAGCCCAACGACTCCAAGTTTATGCTTAAGGAAGTTTTTTGCAATTCGTTCTTTCGTACTCTGCATGTCAGCTCATCCTTATCCTTGGATCGAGAATAGCCAGAGCTATGTCTGCAAGTAGATTTCCGATCTGGGTTATGATGGCTATGAACATCAAAAATGTCATAACTAAATATTGATCGTGGTTAAGAAGCGCATTATAGAAGAAGGGCCCCATTGTCGGAAGGTTCAATACGATAGCGGCGATTATAGTTCCGCTGAACACATTCGGTAGCTCCGTTCCGGCTATGCTGACCATAGGATTCAGAGCGTTCTTGATCGCGTGTTTCTTGACGGTTTTCTCATCGAGGCCATGCGCTCTAAGGGAAGTCACGAAAGGAGAAGAGATCACGTCTAGCATGTTTCCTCTCATTACCCTCATTAGCCCGGCGAGACCGCTCATTCCAACGACTATGAGAGGAACCCAAATGTGTTTCAGAAGGTCGACAAGTTTTGCCAGACTGAAGGGCGCCCCGACAAACTGGGGCGAGAAGAGACCCCCAACCGATGCCGCCCCCATCTGCAGCATTAGATACATCAAGATCAGTGCCATGAAAAAGTCGGGTATGGAGACTCCTATGAAACCGATCACTGTTAAGGTGTAATCCCCAAATGAATATGGATGCAGCGCCGAATAGATACCCATAGGAACTGCAAGAATCCACTGAAACACAATCGCCCCAAGCGCAATGAGTATGGTCCAGCCCATTCGCTCCCATATCAGTTCTCCAACCGGTCTCTGGAAGGCGAAAGAATATCCGAAATCCCCGCGGGTGACTATTCCCTTTATCCAGTTCCAGTATCTGACATGTGCAGGTTCGTCTAGGCCGAGGTTCTTTCTAAGCAATTCGATCTGAGCCGGCGAGATTCTCGGATTATCGAGGTACTGGCTTACGAAATCGCCCGGCTGAAGCTCGGTAATGACGAAACAGATCACCGATATGAAGAACATCATTGGAATCATGATAAGCAATCTTCTTACGATAAAAGACCACATAACCTTCCTCCAGAGAAATGAAGCGGGAGGAGCTTCTCCTCCCGCAAATTACCAACTACTTCTTAAAGACAGTCCAGGAAGCGTAAGAGAGAAGACCCTCTTCGTTCTGTTCGACATTTCCAAGAGACTTGTTGGCAGCATAAAGATTCATACCTTTACACACAAATATCACGGGTAAGTACTCTGCGTAAATCTCCTGCCATTCGTCGTAGAAGGTCTTTCTGACTGCGTGGTCCATTGCGACTTGACCGAGTTCAAAGAGCTCATATACTCTCTTCTCCCAGTCAAGCATGTTCTCGAATATCGGAAGATTCGTCTCGGGATCCCTTGTCGTTCTGTGCCAGTAATACAGTTGTGTGCCCGGCTGCCATATAGCCTTTCTCAACTGAGGATCGGGTTGGTTTCCGAATGCCCTGATCCCGGCTTCGAAGCTACCTGCGCCGAACATCTGACCGGTAAGAGAACTATCGAGTATCTGCAGGTTCACCTTAATTCCGATGCTAAGTAGATCCTGGGAGTATATGTAGGCGATATCCTGATATTCTTGAGGAGAGCTCTGAAGAGTCAGGACGAATTCGAACTTGCTTCCGTCTGGGTACTCTCTCAGGCCATCACCGTTGACGTCCTTGAAGCCTAATTCGTCAAGGAGCCTTGCTGCTTCGGCAAGGTTGAACGGTCTTCGGATCTCTTCAATCTTTGGGTTGTAGAAGGCCTTATTCGAAGGAAGAACGGGCACTCCTCCGAGAACGGCCAAACCGTTGTAGACCTCATCGATTATTCTTTCTCTGTCCAGAGCATACTCCATTGCCTGGCGGAACTCGGTTGTCTTGAAGACTTCTCTCAGTTTTGGATTCTCAGCATCGAAATTGAAGGCGATGTGAATAGGGCTTGGGGTCGGCTGGGTCGGCTCGGCGAGGAAGACTCTAAATGGACCGCCGGCAAGTTCTCTCTCCTTCAGTATCGGGAAGTCATTTCCCGAGACGGCCATGTAATCGAGTTCACCGGCCATGAACTTCGCCAGCCTTACCTGAGCGTCGCTCACGATAATGTATTCAACCTTGTCGACATACGGCAGTTTGTTTCCGTGAGAATCGACTTTCCAGTAATTGGGGTTCTTCGTCATAACTACTTTCTGATCGATTATGTATTCCGAAAGAACGAACGGGCCGTTTGCCGGAATCTCGCTTGGAGGAGTGTTTGTGAGCCATAGATCGTTAACGGAGTCGGGTCTGTCTTTGTCTATCTTGTCCTCAAGTGCGTGTGAAGGGTAGATATAAGCGTGCGAGAGAACGGTGAAAAAGGCTGCGTAAGGTGCGGGAAGAATCGCTTTGACGGTGCTGTCATCTACCTTCACCCACTCTATGGGCTGTGCTTCGATCGTGAATCGGTCAACAGAGTTTCCCCTTGCGACCGGGTTCATGATGAAGTACTTGAAGGTGAAGATTACGTCGTCTGCTGTAAGGGGTACCCCATCTGACCATTTCACATCTCTCAGATGGAAGGTGACCTCTTTGTTATTCTCCGAAACTACCCAAGACTCTGCCAGGGCCGGTCTGATTGCCGATGTGACGGGATGAGCCTCGACAAGTCCTGTTAGCATCTGACCTACCACCGTGTATGCGTTGTTGTCAAGGGTACCGTAGAAGTTGAATGATTGCGGAGATCCGGTAAGAGCTAGATATAGGGTACCTCCCATCTTCGGGTTTGGATCCGGAGTAAGCAGAGTATCTTCCACAAATGGAGCTGCCATCAACATGGCGGTGAAAAGAACCGCGAGAATCAACAGAAAGATTCGCCTCACTGTAAAAACCTCCTTTATGATTTCTCTCCCGTCGGGGAGATTAAGGTAATGCCAGTTTTCCAAGGACAACTCTTTGTCTCGCCCCTGTTACTGAGGGAACGTTTGCCCCGACGCCGTTGAAGAACTCCTGGGCAAGGACGGCCATCCCCATGGCTTCCTTGGCCTGCAGAAAGGTTCTATCGGGTACGACTACCTCCAATCCGCTCAAGCGTTGTAGATCTTCAAGCATGACAGGATTCAGGGCGCCTCCTCCAGTAACAATCATTCTCTTCCCCATAGGCAAATAAGAAGTAATACTCTCAACTAATCGTCTTACACTGAACCTTACAAGTGTTCTAACTAGGTCTTCGGGTTTTGTTGCAGAGATCCCTTCCAGGAAAACCTCGTTGTAGAGCTCCCTTCCCGTTGACTTTGGAGGTCTTCTTTCGAAATAGCTTCTGTCTCTCTCTAGAAGGGCATTGAGGATCTCATCATCGACCGCACCGCTGGCAGCTATCTTACCGTTTTCATCAAACTCAAGGTTGTAATGCTTCTTCGTGACCAGATCTAAAAGGCAGTTGGCCGGCCCCGTGTCAAANNTCAAAGGCCTTCACATTCTCAAGATCATCGTCTACATAAGTCACGTTTGCAATGCCCCCGAGGTTTACTGCGTAAGAGCCGCTTTCAAAATAGATCCAGTCGAAATACGGGATGATTGGTGCCCCTTCCCCTCCGTAAACCATATCCTTCTTCCTGAAATCGAACACAACGGGAAGACCAGTTTCTGATGAGATAACGTCGGCCTCTCCTATCTGAAGAGTCGCCCGATTTTCAGGGTCATGGTAGACGGTCTGCCCATGATAAGCAATAGCTTCCACTACTAGTCTCGTCTTCTCAAGATAAGACTTTATTGCCGCTGCGTGCCTTCTGCCAATTACGAAGTTCATCAAATTGACCCTGTCAACGCCGGAAAGGTCAGGATCGTACGTCTTCACTATCTCATCGTGAAAAAAAGAATCGAACCGAACGGAAAAATGGTCAAGAAGTTCGATCTTCATTGACTTTCCGCTGCCAGAACAGCTTACCAGAGCCAGCTCCAGCCCATCGGCCGAAGTCCCCGACATTACGCCGAGGATATTCCTTCTCCTGCTGGCGAGCAGTCCACTCATTCGATTCCAGATCATCCAAGACTCCCAAAGACCAAATTATGAAGCCGTCTTCTAATTCTCTGCATCTGAGGTATAGTGTCTCTTCTGCTTATATTAGTCCGATTAGACAACAGTATCACATACAGC
>NZ_DJHG01000017.1:7308-7462 GCF_002432955.1 Mesotoga sp. UBA5825
CGCCCGCACTGGATCCTCTGGAGGGAGCCAGCCATCCCAGATGTCTTCTATCTCCTCCAATGCATACCGTCTCGGATACGAACGTTTCAAAGACCCTGGATGGTACAAGTCCTGCACACATTAGACTGGAGACAAACCTGAAAAGATCTCTTCC
>NZ_DJHG01000017.1:7476-8232 GCF_002432955.1 Mesotoga sp. UBA5825
GAGACGCCCGCATTTCCGCTTACCCCTCCAAGATAATATGCCAGCTCATCGTCCGGAAGACCCTTCAATACTTTTCCATCGCGTTCGCATGTCGGTGCTACATTCGACAGTTCTTTTGGAAGAAAGCCAGAGGAATTCATTCCAAGAGGTCTGAAAACCTCCTCTGAACAGAACTCGGCGAATGACATCGAAGTTGTCTTCTCTACAACTGCCATCAGAGTTATGAAGTTGAGACATGAGTAGTTTATCTTCTCCATCAGACCGTTTTCCGGTTCGAGAGAAATGATCGACTCAAGAAGCTCTCTTCCCTTGAGATCGCGCCATGCTTCCGAGTAGGGCTGCATGCCAGAAGTGTGAGTCAGCAAGTGAAAGACCGAAATACCTTTCTTTGACTCAGGGACATCGAGAAGATCGCCCAGAGTATCCCAAAGCGAGAGATCGCCCCGAGAAACCAGAAGCATGATGGCGCTAGTGGTTGCTACGACCTTGCTCATACTCGCGATGTCATATACGGTCTCAAGCGTGACGGGAGTATTGTCATCGACAGCAAGGAAGCCGTATGGTTTCTCGTAGAGAATCTCGGTATCCTTCCCGACAACGACGACGGCTCCAGGGTACACTGCCTTTTCAATACCACAAGATACTATCTCATCAACTTTATTCCAGATCAAAATAGACCTCCTTTTGTATTACGTTCAATGTAAGCCGTCCTTGGTCCTTCGTCCAAGATCATGAACCCGTCCTTCGAAAGAGCAG
>NZ_DJHG01000123.1:0-11256 GCF_002432955.1 Mesotoga sp. UBA5825
TGATGTTTTACTCCAGCATCACCTCCTCGCGCCAGCGAACCTCACTTCCTGCCGAAGGCGGCAATGCGTCTTGTCTATGCGATTGTTTTGCCACGACAACGCTCTTTCTCGTTTTTTGAACTAACCATGTCAGGTTAGCCGTCAAATATCACGACATAGATGGAAGCGTATGGTGCAGAATTATTGACTAAATCACACAAGCCTTAATTTGATTTTTTGCAGACGTTACCCGAAGTATGATATAACTAATTATCAGAAAGTCGAGTCTATTAATCCATTTTGATGAAGTAGTGATTTAAGGTATTATTGTATAGATGTTTTCTATACTTTTTGGTAGTGGATAGTACTTTCATATTTGGGGAGGAAAGGATGAAGATCAAGGACTTACGCTTCACCGAAAAGAAATGGGACTTTGTAAAACCTTTTCACATCGCAAACAACGTTTCCAGCTCCAAAGTTAATATTGAAGTTGAATTAGTTCTGTCGGACGGAACGATCGGTCTGGGCGAATCTTCTTCGTCTTTCAGAGTTAATGGAGAGAGCGGAGCCGCCATTTTTCAGCTCCAGAAAGAAATTCTCGAGATGATAAAGGATCTCGACGTCCGAGACTACAGAAGGATTTTCGCAAAGCTCGACTCATATTCTAGAACGGCGCCAAGTTTGAAAGCCGCCATTCAGTTCGCCACTCTTCACGCCTTTTCCAGATTGATCTCTACACCTGTCTATCAGATTCTTGGGGGGATGAAGGATTACGTCGAGACCGACAAGACGGTCAGCATAGGCAGTCTGGAAGAGACGGTCCATGACGCTAAGGAGATCTTCGAAGCGGGGCATAAAGTTATCAAGATGAAGGTCGGCGAAGATGTTAAGAGCGACATTGCCAGGGTACTGGCAGTCAACGATGTGATCAAGGGTGTCAGGTATGTGATAGATGCAAACACAGGCTATACACCCAAAGAAGCTTTGAGATTCATAGATGCCATGTACAGAAGCGACGTGCCCGTGGGGATATTCGAACAACCAGTGCCTGCCGAAGATTTCGAAGGACTGAGAATAATTAGGCAGGGCTCTATGTATCCTGTTGGCGCAGATGAAAGCGCAAAGACAAAGTATGACGTTATGAGACTCATAAAGGAAGGCGCAGTCGATTACGTCAATATCAAACTCATGAAGTCGGGACTCTCAGACGCTCTTGCGATTGTAGAGATGTGTAACAGCGCGGGTATAGGTCTTATGATTGGGTGCATGAGCGAGTCTGGAATTGGAGTCTCCCAGAGCGTCCATTTCGCCGCTGGAACCGGCGCATTCACGTATCACGATTTGGATTCTCATTTATTGCTTAAGAATGTCGATCCTGTCGGATTCAGACAGGAGAAAGATAGACAGTATCCTATTTTGTTCTAATTTTGTCATCACCCTGTACGTGGGAAAAGGAGGTGCAAGAATGAAGCGAAGCTTCATACTGATTTCACTAATGGTACTTCTTGTTGCAGCCATGGGATTTGCTGCGACTCCAAAAGACACTCTTGTAATAGGCGCAAACACCGGTATTTTTATTACCATGGATCCGGCCGTTGCCTATGAGGTCTTTCCGAACAAAATCGTCGCTGCCATCTATGCTCAGTTAGTCAAGCTAGAGGCAATTGACGGCGTCATCGTTCCAGTCCCAGACATTGCCGAGAGCTGGGAGATTTCCGATGATGGACTTACCTACACCTTTAATATCAGGAAGGGAGTCAAATTCTCCAACGGTGATGCCCTAACAGCCGAGGATGTTCTCTTCTCTCTGAAGAGACCAGTTGTTCTCGAGTCTGTTTCTGCGTGGTTCTTGGTCGATATTTTCGGGATAAACAAGGACAACGTCGATGAGAAGATAAAGCAGATCGACGATTACACTGTGTCCATAACCTTGAACGCCCCCTATGCAGAAAACATCACACTCGGGATTCTATCCAACATGTTCACAGGTATCGTCAACAAAGACGTAGTCCTTGAACACGAAGTAGATGGAGACCTTGGTGGCGCATGGCTTACAGATCACTCCGCAGGCGCCGGTCCATACGTTCTCGTTCAGTGGGAGAGAAACAACGTTATCCTTCTTGAAGCCAATCCGAATTACTACGGCGAACAGCCCCCTCTGAAGAGAATCATGATTAGAGACATCCCCGAAGCATCTAACCAGAGACTTCTTCTTGAAAAAGGAGACATCGATGTTGCCTGGGATCTTACGCCACAGCTGCTTGAAGAGGCCAAGAGAAATCCCGACATAGTTGAAGTCAAGGTTCCGGGACATTCAAACGAGTATCTCGCGATGAATGCTACCTGGGGACCCCTTGCGAACCCCAAGGTAAGAGAAGCCGTAAGGTTCTCGATCAATTACGAAGAGATCGTCGAAGACATTATGCTCAATAACGCTCTCCTAGTACAGGGTTTCATAAACAAGGGCTACTTCGGCTATGTGGAAGAAAACCCATTCTACCAGGATATCGAAAAAGCTAAGGCTCTTCTCGCCGAAGCAGGATACCCTAATGGATTCGAAGTTGAGCTTCTAACCAGCAATACTGACACGAGAAAGGCAGAGGCCGAGAAGATCCAGGCAGACCTGGCGCTTTCAGGAATAAAGGCCAATATAGTAATAATGCAGTCTTCTCAGATGTACGCCAAGTATCGTGCACAGGGTCATCAGATGATCATTGCCGGCTGGGGTAATGACTATCCCGATCCGGACAACCTTGCAATGGCTCATGCAAGCTACAGGGCAAATCAGCTAGCGTGGAGAAATGCATGGTTCGACGATTATGCAGCGACACTTTGTGAATGGGGTCAGATAGAGCCCAATCCAGACAAGCGTGAACAAATTTACAAGGATCTTACAGAATACTGGTTCCACAATGGACCTTTTGCGATGCTATACCAGACTGTAGAGTTCTGGGGAATTCGCAAAGAAGTCAAGAACTTCGAAGAAGCGGCTTTCGGTTACGGAATGCTGTTCGACTTCACAAAGGTTTCTAAGTAATGTGTCCCCCGCCCCGTTCTCTTGAACGGGGCGTATTCTTTCTGAAAAATCAGATATTGATGCGGGGGTAATTCTATGAACTTCGGACAATTCTTACTCAGAAGACTATTCTTGATGGTCATAGTGCTTTTCGGTGTCGCCTGCATTGTCTTCTTTATAGCAAATGTAATACCCGCCGACCCAGTTGGGGCTATTCTCGGGGGAAACGCACCGCCTGAGGCTGTTGATAGATTGAAGGCGAAGCTTGGATATGACCAACCACTTGCAATTAGATTCGTCAACTTCATTACCGGCGCGGTTAGAGGTGATTTCGGCGTTTCTTTGAAGACCTCGAATCCCGTCATGAAAGATATAATGAACTACTTCCCTGCCACGATGGAGCTTGCCTTAGTTGCGATAATCATCTCTATCTTTTTAGGTATTACTCTTGGAATATTGTCGGCCGTTCACCGTAACAAAGCTATAGACCAGTTTTCGAGAGTCTTTTCGATACTGGGTGTCTCTATGCCGGTATTCTGGATAGGACTTCTACTGCTGCTTGTCTTCTACTTCAAGCTGGGATGGCTTCCCGGAAGCGGAAGGCTAGGCTTTTTCACCAACCCGCCTCCGAGAGTTACGGGAATGTACCTGATAGACTCGATTATCGCCGGTCAGTGGGGCACTTTCAAGGAAGCCTTGATGCACATTCTTCTTCCTGCTTTTGTTCTGGGCTATAACGCTACGGCATCCATCGCAAGGATTACGAGAGCCAGTATGCTCGACGTACTGCGACAGGACTACATAAGAACTGCAAAATCAAAGGGTTTGAGAAAGAACATCGTAATTTACCGCCACGCGCTGAGGAATTCTCTGATACCAACCGTTACGATAATCGGGCTCGTCTTTGGAGGCTTGTTGGAGGGAGCCGTTCTTACAGAAACGGTCTTTTCTTGGCCAGGTCTCGGAAGATACATTACCACCGGAATGCTCTTCCTTGACTATCCTGCAATAATGGGTGGTACTTTGTATATAGCATTTATTTACTCGATTGCGAATCTCATTGTAGATATTCTCTACGCTCTTCTCGATCCAAGGATGAGGATGTGATCTAGATGGAAAAGACAGTAAAAGTATCTAAACCATTCATGGATGATTTAAAGCATACAGTCTTTCTCTGGAGAAAGAGCCGCCTCACGATGATCGGATCGGTGATAATCCTGATATTCCTGCTCATGGCCGCCTTCGCGCCTCTGATCGCGCCATTCGATCCGGTCCAGCAAAATCTACAGAACAAGCTCCAGGCTCCCAGCTGGCAGCATCTCTTCGGAACAGATCAGTTCGGTAGGGACATCTTCAGCAGGGTAATTATCGGATCGAGAATCGCTCTGTGGATCATATTCCTGGTTTCGGTGATCAGCGGATCGATCGGTATCATAGTGGGTGTCACGGCAGGCTACTTTGGAGGGATTGTTGACGAAGTTCTCATGAGGATAACCGACATGTTCCTCGCCTTTCCAAGTCTCGTGCTCGCGATGGCCTTCGCAGCGATGTTGGGGCCAAATCTGACGAACACGATAATTGCCATATCTGTTGTCACTTGGACAACTTATGCGAGGCTATCTAGGGCAGAAGCAACAAAAGTCAAATCACAGCCATACATTGAAGCTATACGTGCGGCAGGTGGTGGCAATCTCAGGATAATGTTCCTTCACGTTCTACCGATGTGCATCTCTCCCGTTCTAGTTCAGCTGACCCTAAGGATGGGAACGATAATCCTCACCGCAGCAAGTCTCGGCTTTCTCGGATTAGGAGTTCAGCCCCCGACGCCTGAATGGGGAGCCATGGTTTCCGACGGCAGGAATTACCTGATAGACCAGTGGTGGATATCCACCTTCCCTGGAATATTCATCGCGTTTGTCGTTCTTGGATTCAACCTCCTCGGTGACGGAATAAGAGACATGCTCGATCCAAGGTTGAGGAGGTAATCTTATGGAGCTGAAAGGAAAACTACTGGACGTATCTAACCTGAAGGTATCTTTCTACACATACAGGGGAGTCGTCCAGGCACTCAATGGTGTCGACCTCTGGATGGATTCCGGTGAGAGACTGGGAGTCGTCGGGGAGACCGGTTGCGGGAAGTCAGTTACATCTCTGGCAGTAATGCGATTGATAGAACAGCCCGGTGAGATTCAGGAAGGGAAAGTGATTTTCAATGGCACGAATCTCGTCGAACTCTCCGAAGAGAAGATGAATCGGATAAGAGGCGCCGAAATGTCTATGATATTCCAGGAACCTCGTTCATCACTGAATCCGGTAATGAAGGTAGGCTATCAGATCGGTGAGTCAATAGCGAAATCCAAGAAACTCAAGATCAAGCACACCTACCCCGAGGTCAAAGAGATACTACGCCTTGTCGGGCTTGATCCCGAAAGAGTTATGAACAGCTATCCACACGAGCTCAGCGGTGGAATGTCTCAGAGAGTAATGATTGGCATGGGACTTGCAAGTCATCCAAAACTGTTAATAGCCGATGAACCAACATCTGCTCTGGATGTTACCATTCAGGCTCAGATTCTCGAACTGCTCGATGAGCTGGCCAGGAAGATGGGGAACGCCGTCATGTTGATTACACACGACATGGGAGTCGTAGCGGAATTCTGTGACAAAGTACTTGTAATGTACGCCGGAAACTCGGTCGAATATGCATCTACTGCCAGACTGTTCGAAAAGCCGTTACATCCTTACACGGGTGGTCTGCTTCAGGCGGTACCGAGAGTAGGAAGAACAGATGAACTCAAGGCAATAAAGGGAACTGTTCCCGATCTGGTGAACCCTCCTTCCGGTTGCCGATTCCACCCGAGATGTCCGCACGTTATGGACATCTGCAAGTCGGAGAGGCCGCCGTTCATTGAGATTGAACCCAACCACTACGTTGCATGCTATCTCTTCAAAGGCAAGGGCGAGGTGAGAGAAGATGCCTGAGACCTTAATCAAAATAAGAGGACTTAAGACTTACTTTCCGGTGAAGAAGTCGATCTTCTCGAAGAAGCTCTTTGTTAGAGCAGTAGACGACGTGAATATGGACATTCCAACGGGCTCAACCTTTGCCGTGGTCGGAGAGTCCGGCTCGGGAAAGACGACTCTTGCAAGAACCGTTCTCAGACTAATAGAACCGACTTCAGGTGAAATAGAATTCGAAGGAAAGGACATACTTGGACTCAAAGGCAGGGACCTGCTCGAAGTTAGAAGAAATATGCAGATCGTTTTCCAGGACCCGTACAATTCGCTTCATCCTAGAAAACTGATTAAGAACATAATTGGGGAAGGGATGAAGATTCATTTCAAGATCACCGACGTCGAAATACGAGACAGGATTGCGGCCGTTCTTAAAGAAGTAGGGTTGATAGACGATCACATGTACAGATACGCACATGAATTCTCTGGTGGGCAAAGACAGAGGATTGCATTTGCGAGAGCCATGGTTCTCAAACCGAAGTTCATCGTTCTTGACGAACCTACATCGGCGCTGGACGTCTCCGTTCAGGCAATGGTTCTGAAGATGATGAAGGAAATAAAGGTTCAAGAAAATCTGACGTATATGTTCATAACACACAATCTATCTCTAGTGGATTATATTGCCGACAGAGTGGCCGTTATGTATGTCGGAGAAGTAGTTGAGATGGGAGACAAGAATACGATCTTCAAACATCCCTCTCACCCATACACTGATCTGTTAATGGCTTCCAACCCTGTCCCGGATCCGAAGTTTGTAAGGGAGAAGCGGCTACTGAAAGGGGAGATACCCAGTTCGATCAATCCGCCATCGGGCTGTAGGTTCCACAACAGATGCCCCTTCGCAGACGAACGCTGCGCTAAAGAGGCCCCCGCACTTAGGGAGATAGGACCCGATCATCATGTGAGGTGTCATTATCCTCTCTAGTTCTTGAGACTGATTTAAGGCATGTCTCTCAAGACATGCCTTTTTTGTGCAGGGAACCGTGCTACCCGACAACTTTTATCTTCGACTTCTGAACTATGAGTACCCCGAGAAGAATCGCACCCATTGCCAGAATCATGAGGAAGTTGATCTTTTCATCAAGGAAGATGGCTCCTAGTGAGACGGCAACCAGTGGATTTATATAAGCATAAGTACCCGCCTTCGTGGCCGGCCACTTCTGAAGAAGATATATATAACTGCTGTAGGCAATCAGGGACCCGAAAACAACGAGATAAGCGATTGCCAGAAGCGAGTTCATCGAGAACCTAACTCTTGAAAATTCACCAGTTATGCCCGAGACAAACATAAGCCCCACTCCACCTGCAAACATCTGAATCCCGATATTTGATACTATCGAACTGTTCCCCTTGAAGGTTTTTGACAGTACCGTTCCAGTAGACCAGAGGAAGCTGGCAGAGAGAAGCATAAGTATTCCTGGGATGTCGATAGAAATACCGTGTTCGGCCGGAACCAGAAGAAAGTAGACACCGAAAAAACCCAGCAGAAGTCCCGAAAGCGCCTTCAAAGTCAACCGCGTCGTTCTTATGAAAAAGTGCTCCAATACCCCGGCAAAGATCGGGATGGTAGCCATTATGAGAGAAGCAACGCCTGAATCGACCCACTGTTCGGCATAGACGACGAGTCCATTTCCACCAAGAAGCATGAAAAGACCAACCAGCCAAAGTCTAGAAAGCTCCGACTTGCTCGAAGGAAAGGAGTGTCCTCTGACGACAGAAAAGACCAGCATAATAGAGCCCGCAATGAGAAATCTCACTCCGGCGAAGAACATAGGCGGCATGCCTTCAACGCCGATCTTTATCGCCAGATAAGTAGATCCCCAAAAAAAACTCACTAGAACGTACGCAAGTATGGCCATTCCATCTCCACTTCTCTTCAAAGCTCAGCCTCATGCGTCCGAACAAAGCTCGGAGTAATAATCGAATTATCCGACAACAAAAGGTGAAAAACAATACGGCTTAGAAACTTTTGTGAAAAGAAGGGGCTATTCACGCCGCTATGTTCACGGAAATACCTGGATCCAACTGGACGATCCGAGGTCCTAGATATCAAGATAAGGCTGCGGGTGCTTCTCATAGACAGAATACTGAGAGTTCTCACTGAAAAGAGCCAATTAAGTGGCACATATTATCCGTTAAGCTTTGGCCTCAGGGGTTGAAGGACAAGGCAACACACATAAACCTTCAACAGGAGAAGCACTCTGATGAGCCTGGCAGTTGTAACCGTCTTCTGAGTAGTTGAACTGCATTCATCCATGCAGCCTTCTGATGGAAGAGAGCAAGCCGGCCACTGTTTAATCGAACTATGGGAATCAGCGAACGGCCGTACTACTTCAGAAAAGCAATCAACAGACCAGCGATCTTTTCCGGAAACTGATAGATAGCTCCGTGTCCTCCGTTATTAAGTTTCACGAGCCATGAGCCTTCTATCGCTTCTGCGAGGATCAGAGAGTTCTTTGCGGGAACAATAATATCGTCCGTTCCCGTTATTATGATCGTGTCTGACTCGATCGACTTCAATCTCTCGAAGGTTCCGCTCCAGCTGCCAGCGGCAGTGTACTGATCAGAAATTCCTCTTTGATCTCCACTCTCTTCCTGACTGGAGGAGCCCGTAAATCTCGCAGCGACCTCCAGATGAGCCAGGGTCCAGTCGGTGAGGAAGAGAACCTTCAGAAGCACCTCGGGATCGCCCATGTTCTGGAGCATAGAGATCGCCTCGTCCGAAGGAGGTATCGACTCGGATCCTCCGCAGCTCGTCGAGAGAAGGACGAGTTTATCTGTCAACTCAGGATAGTTGAGAGCAAACTCCTGCGCGATATACCCTCCCATAGACCAACCCATCACACTGACCTTTTCAAAACCGATGGTTCTTACAAGATCGGCTGCATCTTTAGCAAACAGCTCTATTGAAGGAGTTGCATTAGAAGTTGTCGATCTTCCGATCCCTCTGTTGTCGAATACTATCACGGTGAACTCTTTTGAGAGTGCAGAAACAACATACGGGTCCCAGCTCTCGAGGGGCGAGCCATATCCTGCGATCATCAACAGAGGAGATCCTTTTCCAAAGACCTTGTATGCCATTTCTATTTCGCCGACCTGCACCTTCTTAACGGGAGCGGAATACAATTCAGGAACGTCTTGAGCGAAAAGCGATGTAGATAGAAGAGCAATTACGGCAAGAACTGAGTTTTTCATCTCAGTCCCCCCGTACAAATAGACAATAAATTATACTCCAGGAACTATAACTGCAATCTCCTTCCTTCGACAGAATCGTGCCTTCCCCGGGCTTCACACAAAGAGTGAAACCTGGAACTCGATTGTTTGCGCAGTACCTGTATACCGCTTTCGGGAAAGCAACCTTTCAATATCTTACTCAGTCTCGTCGCCTAAACTTTCAAGTGTCATAAGTGGGCAAACTTCCTTGGTCATAGAGATCGCATCCGGGTCCCTTACAGCGGCCAAAATCAAATCTGGTATCATAGATGTACTGAACCTTCCCGTATTGGGATCGATCTTCAAGTGCAAACCGATCAATTCTCTGGTTGTTTCTTGTCTTTATCCAGACTTGAGGTCAAGCGATAACCATTACTGATCAACCGGGAGGAGCTTGGCTAAACAAATACCGCTCATTATTCTCTCCGGTATCTTTCAATGAGCTGTACCGTTCGATTAATTGCCTCCAGTGCAAAGTGATGATCTTGAGAGAAATTGATGCGAAAACTATTGGTAAACTGAGGGCCAAATTCCGTTCCGATTGTCACCGTAACATCGGCTTGAAATCTTAGGATTTTCACAAACTCTCTCATGGTGACTCTCAACTCGGGAACTCTCACAAATAGATAACTGCCGGCTTCTGTTTTTCTTACTTTGACACCTTCCACGCCGTGAAGCAGTGCCACCAGATCATCTCGGATCCTTTGATGTGCACTCATTCGATCTTCCATCCATCCCTCTGGTTCGTTGAACCACGATGTGAGTACCGCTTGAGAATATCCTCCGGCGCGCAGAGAGACTATGGCCTGCAGTTTCTCCATTCGTGCAATGATATTCTCGGAACCAAATGCAACCCCCAAACGATAGCCGCTTAAAGACTCTGTTTTGGATGGACCGATGATTGTGATTAGATTGACGGGTTTGGTGTCTTGGGCACACAGATGTGTATACACTCTGCCATCGAATATCTGTCTTGCATACAGTTGATCTGCGATAACTGATACATCATATTTCTTTGCAAGGAAAGCGATAGATCGAATCTCATCATACGAATAAATAACACCGGTCGGGTTATTAGGATTGGAGAACAAGAAGACCTTAACACCAGTTTTGAAAGCATCTTCAAGTTCGGCTAAATTCAAACCGGCTCGCTTATCAGATTCCAGAAAATCCAGTACAACTGGAATGATTTCTCCATCGAAGAATTGGACCAGTTTTCTGTTGGCGAAATAGTCGGGCTCAACTATTGCAACCTTATCTCCACGGCCAATTAACGATCCCATTGCCAGAAAAAGCGCCCCCTGGGTTCCCGGTGTAATAATGAGTTGCGTATCTGGAGAAATTGTAGTGTTGGTGAATGCAGAAAGCTTTTCAGACAACCATTCTCGTATGTTGCCTCTTCCTTTGTATTCAGTATACGCTTGCTCACCGCCCAAGTGAACGCCTTCTACAAATGCATCTAATGACCCCGGGATCGGTTCAAACGCATTGACATCCCCATGAGAAAAATCAACCGGTCTTCCGGGGATCTTCTCTCCTATCAGTCGAAGCCCCTCGCCATCTTGAAGAGTCTCCTGTCCAGGAGCGTTATCTACTCCAAGCATCGAAAACTTTTCTATTAACTGATCCATCATCACATCGTCCTTCCATAATATCGTTCCTAACTCGGTGCACCCACAGATGCCCGACACTTAATGATCTGCCCATTTATAGAAATCACTCAAGACCCTCTTCAACAAAGAACCAACAGTACAAGCAAGTTCAGATTTCTTTTGCTATGACACTTCTCTTCTGGCGGAAATTTGCGCTACATTTATCGAAGCTCTCCTCAATAAGAATGCATACTAACACTGAAGAAAACCAAGAATGCCCTCATTTTATCATTTAGTAATTGAAATCGAAACTGCGGAAAGCCCTTGTCGGGGATAGCGGGTTTGGGTTGGAAAGAGCAGAATAAGACGCAAGGCTGGGAAGAACAACCCAGGTCACAATGCTGCCTCCGGCAGGAAGTGAGGCTCGCTGGCGCGAGGAAG
>NZ_DJHG01000090.1:0-8607 GCF_002432955.1 Mesotoga sp. UBA5825
GGTAAAGCCAAAGCAATTAACAGTTGATTACTCCGATCTGTTACTTGCCCAAACAATTTCGCCCAATATACAGTCAGATAAGCGGGAGAATCTATGTCCCGTTTTCTGTATCTTATACAGGTATAATGTGATTAGCATAAAGTGATGTGAAAACAGACCATTCATAGAGCTCATAATCGTACTTGGTATGACCACTTCCATTTGCAACACCAGGTAGTTCACATGGGGGATTCGAAGATGGATCTTAAGAAGTTAATTACCCTGCTGTCTGTGGTTGTGTTCTTGTTCGCTTTCTTAGGCGCAGGATCGACTCCGGCAACGAACAACTGCGACGAAGCAAGGGAAATCGCACGACAGGCGTATATTTTCGCTTATCCAATGCTTGAGAATTTCCGAACAATGACTCTGCAGGCCGTGATACCAGATGCGTTCAACCGGTTCAAGCATAGCAAAGGTTTGCTTGGGCCTGAATTCAGAGAGATTGTCCGCCCGAACAACGATACAGTGTTCTCGGCTGCATGGCTTGATTTGAGAGCTGAACCAATCATAATTCAGATACCTGCTATTTGCGAAAGATACTACTCCTTACAGTTTGTCGACATGTATACTCATAACTTCGCATATGCAGGAACGAGAACCACCGGTTGCGGGGCAAGGACTTTCTTGATCACCGGTCCGAAGT
The DNA here is from genome assembly GCF_002432955.1 of Mesotoga sp. UBA5825. Lineage (NCBI taxonomy): Bacteria > Thermotogati > Thermotogota > Thermotogae > Kosmotogales > Kosmotogaceae > Mesotoga > Mesotoga sp. UBA5825. Next base: position 683 of record NZ_DJHG01000090.1, read on the forward strand.
CATTAGTAGAAGTTCCCGAGAGCATTGATGAAGTATTCACCAGCGAAGGAAACTTTGTCTTGTGTCTAGCAAGGATTTCAATAAACCCAGAGATATCCGGTGAGATTGATGCGATACGCAAAATTCAAAAAAGCTTTCTAATCCAGCCCCTGAGTTCCTTTCTTGGTTATGAAGCCCCTAAATCTGTAAGAACAGACACTTTTCCGGTCTTCAGACAGGAACGAGCCGAGTCGGCCGGTTTTATCTACTATCTGAACTTCCTTCTAGGTCAGCTAGAAATTCATCCATCTGAGAAAGCCTTGATCGAAAGATTCAGCCTTATTGGAATCGGACCGAATCTTCCGTTTGACGAAGCAGATCTTAATTCCGAAATACGGGCTGCAATTGAGCAAGGGATTGAAGATGCCATGGAAGTTATTCTCAGACCGGGTGAACTGCTGGGAACTACTAAGAATGGCTGGAGTCTCACAAAGCGAGTCTTCGGTAATCGAAACCAGATGCAGGGTAAGTATGAGATTCGAGCTTCGGCCGCTTACATGGGTCTCTATGGGAGCGATCTTGAGGAAACCTACTATCCAATAAGTTATGCAGATGCCGATGGAGAATCTTATGATGGCTCAAGGTACAATTACCTGATCCATTTTGAAAGCAACGAAATTCCACCCGTTGGACCGGGTGGATTCTGGTCCATCACAATCTACGATGAAGACCAGTTCATGGTGCCTAATCCAATTAACAGATACTCAATAGGTGATCGGTCAAGATTGTCATACAACGATGACGGGTCTCTCGACATCTATATCCAGCATGATTCGCCAGGCCCTGATCTCGAAAGCAACTGGCTCCCCGCGCCCAATGGACCTTTTTCTTTGTCCTTGAGAATGTACCTGCCTTCACCAAGAGCCCTTGATCCTCTATACTGTCCTCCTGGAGTAATAAAGTCAGAATATAGGAATGAATGCCAGCCCGACTATCATAATTAGCTTTTGCTATTAAGTGAGCCAATCTCTGAGTTGAGACCGTACAAACGCAGTAATGATTTTTCGGAGCGTTAAACTAAATAGAATTATACGTGCTATCATTAATCAGTATGCTTCTAACATCTTATGTAGCGTTTTCAAAGCCCCGGGGCGAGTCAATTGGATAGAGCTGGACTTTGCATAGGCTCAAGCACTATTTCCTGGTATGATGGTCAAACTCCCAGAAGGCTTTTGCATGAAGGAAATCCACTAAGAGTACTCAAAAGCTTTCTTCCGGAAATCCTTGAAAGAGGAGTAGTCGTAGTAACTGGAAAGAAAGGAAGAAGGCTGTTGAATCTTCCCCAAATCCCCGAAGTTGAAGCCACTGAATTTGCCTACAAAGAACTGAAAAGCAAGTACGGAGATCATGAGGCAATTGTGAGCGTGGGCGGAGAGAATTTCACGCTGTATAAGCTAAACGATAAGGGAAACATCACAGCCGTCTTCACAGGAAGCAAATGCGCTTCAGGAACTGGAGAGTTCTTTCTCCAGCAACTAAAGCGAATGGATGTCGAACTGGATACAGCAAACGCAGTGGAAACAAACGAGATTTACGAGCTTTCTTCCAGGTGTACCGTGTTTTGCAAGAGCGATTGTACTCATGCTCTTAACAAGGGAACACCTAAAGAATCGGTTCTCAATGGTCTTGGAAAGGTCATGTCCGACAAGATCGGTGAGCTCATGCACAGGGCTGGTGTAAAGAAGATACTTCTAGTTGGTGGAGTAACAAAAAACCGGCTTGTGCTGAATCACTTGAAAGAAATCGCGGAAATTACCATACCTGATGAGGCTCTCTTCTTTGAGGCCTTCGGCGCTTATCTACATGCCAGTGCTCTCGAAGAAATCGAGATAGATAAAGAGACTGTCTTCAAGGAAGGTATAATGACTTTCCCCAAGAATGAGCCCCTTTCAAAGTTTGTAGACATGGTCGATTTCAAGGAGATGCCTTTCGAGACAGCTGAAGACGGTGATTCTTGCATTCTCGGTATAGACGTTGGCTCAACTACAACCAAGGCGGTTGTTATGAGAACCAAGGACAATACCATTCTTGCTAGTTCATATCTCAGGACTATGGGAGATCCAATAAACGCTACACGCCAGTGTCTTGAAGAGATTCGTGCTTCGCTCGATGTTCCTGTCGAAATAATTGGTCTCGGGGTTACAGGTTCTGGAAGAAAGATAGTTGGCCTTTTCTGCGAGACGAGTGCCGTTTACAATGAGATCATGGCTCACGCAAGGGCTGCCTCATTCTTTGATAGAGAAGTCGACACGATATTTGAGATTGGCGGTCAGGATGCCAAATACACTTTCTTATCCAATGGGGTTGCCCTGGATTATGCAATGAACGAAGCCTGTTCTGCGGGTACGGGGTCATTTCTCGAAGAATCTGCAAAGGAATCTCTGAACATAGATTACAGAGAGATTGGAGACTATGCGCTTAAAGGGCAATCTCCACCAAACTTCAGCGATCAGTGTGCGGCCTTTATCAGCAGCGATATTAAGACTGCGATTAACGAAGGCATCTCCAGAGAAGATATCTGCGCCGGCCTGGTTTACTCTATCTGTCTGAACTACACAAACAGAGTGAAAGCTATGAGACCGGTTGGGAAAAAGGTCTTTATGCAGGGAGGCGTATGTCTCAATCGTGCTGTCCCCGTGGCAATGGCGGCAGTTACTGGGAAGGAGATAATCGTCCCACCTCATCCCGGACTCATGGGCGCATTTGGTGTATCACTCATGGTTAAGGAAAAGCTTGAACAAGGCCAATTGGAAGAAGAACGCTTTGAGCTGGTTGACTTGATCTCAAAAGAAGTGCGCTATCTCAATACCTTCATTTGTGACGGTGGAGCAGAGAAATGCGACAGAAAGTGTCCGATCCGCATAATTGAAGTTGGAGGGAAGAAGTTTCCCTTCGGCGGTGCTTGCAACAAGTATGAAAATGTTCGTCTTAACCTTCCCATAAACAGAAACGAATACATATATACTACCGATAGAGAGAAGATAGTCTTTGAACGGTCAGACGAAAAGGGCATCGAGACTATAGGAATCAGCAAGTCTCTCTCTATGAATACTCTCTTCCCTCTCTTCTCAAATTTCTTCAGAAGTCTAGGGTTTAAAATCGTCGTACCGGAAAAGTCCGACCCCAGAGGCTGGGATAGAAAGAAATCGGAATTCTGTTTTCCAGTCGAACTGTCACATGGTTATATGTATGATCTTTTGGAGATGAATCCCGACTATTTCTTCATTCCAGCAGTCAAGGGTTTAGAGGTTGCGAACTCCGTTGAAAACTCGGTGTTCTGCCCATTTGTGCAGAGCGAACCGGACTGGCTAATGGGGAGTTTTGAGGAGCTCGGGTCGAAAAGGATTTTGACAGATTTCTTCGATTTTTCGCAGGGCTTCGAAAAAGAGAAAGAGAAGTTCGTCTTACTTGCGAAGTCACTGGGAAGGAACCGCGAAGAAGCTTTGAACGCTTTTTCCAATGGAGTAGAATCCTACGAAGATAGCGTTATAAGGATAAAGGAGATTGGGAACAGGTTTCTTGAAAACGTCGCGAGATCGGATTTCGGTGTCGTGATCTTCGGCCGATCATACAATGCCTTTTCCAGTGACGCCAACATGGGAATCCCGGAAAAACTTGCTTCACGCGGAATTCCTGTAGTGACTTTTGACGCTCTCCCTTATGAAAACGAAAGGTCACATGAGAAAATGTACTGGGCATGGGGTGAGATGAACCTAAAGGCGGCCAGATATGTAAAAAATAATCCAAAGCTCTTCGCACTCTACATAACCAACTTCAGCTGCGGACCTGACTCATTTTTGATCTCCTTCTTTAGAGACATTATGGGGAAAAAGCCATCCCTGATTCTGGAACTGGATAGTCATACATCGGATGCCGGAGTGGAGACCAGGATCGAAGCCTTCGCCGATGTAGTTAGAAGCTCCATAGAAAGGAACGCGGAGCCAGTAGAAAGCAAACGGGCGAAGAGACCGAAACTGATAACGAATAACGGGACATTCAGCATAGAGCTGCAGGACGGAAGACACATTCCCATTACAGATCCTTCGGTCAAAGTAATCGTCCCTACCATGGGCGAGTTTGCAGCTCAGCTCATGGCTGCTGCCTTCGAAAAGGTCGGCATCAACACTCACGTTCTCCCGAGACCGACAGAATTAGAGTTTCAGCTGGGAAAATCCAACTCATTATCCAAGGAATGTTTGCCTTTTCACCTGACTCTAGGAAGCCTTATTCGCTACCTTGAGGAAAACAAGGACGACAAAAGCGTAATAATGTACTTCATGCCTGATACTCGCGGCCCCTGCCGATTTGGTCAGTACAGTACTTACATAGATCTTTGGCTGGACAAGAACAATGCAAGCAATGTTCTACTGTTCTCCCTCAATTCTGAGAACGGTTATGCGGGCATGGGCCTTCAAACTAAACTGAGAATATGGACAAGCATGATCATGGCTGACGAGTTCTGTAATGTTGAAAATGCCCTTCTTACGCTAGCCTCAAATAGAGACGAGGCTATCGAAGCATCCAGAGAAGCTCGCGAGATTCTTCGTGAGAGCTTGAGACGCGATTCATATGGTGAAGTAATCAGAAAATTGGAGACAATCTGCGAGAAGATCTCAAGGATCCCTCTAAAGAGCGATTTCGAAACGACACCAAAAGTTCTGCTTTCAGGGGAGATATACGTTAGAAACGACGAGTTCTCCAGAAAATCACTCGAGTTGTTCTTTGCAGATAATGGAATAATTATGCATGCTTCACCAATTGAAGAGTGGATCTACTATCTGGACTACATATTGCTGAAGAAATATGTACCAACAGAGCTTGGACCGTTGAAGAGAGGGTTGAAACATGTTGAAATTGTTGTAAAGCGATCTATAGAAAAGCGAGTCAAAAAAGTCCTCGAAAAAAGTGGGCTTTACAGAGCGCACTTAGTTGATATTGAAGGTATGGTAGATGTCTCAAAGGACTTTCTGAACCCCAAGCTTACAGGAGAAGCAGTCCTCACTCTAGGAGCCGTCTTGTTCGAATCGATAGACAGATATGACGGAGTCATTTCTATAGGCCCATTTGGATGTATGCCGACCAGGATTGCAGAAGCCATTGCAGAAAGAGGACTAGATCACCAAAGGAGAAACTCGAACAAGCTCAAAAGAGAGGTCTTTGATCTTGCCGGCAATATCCCGACACTCTTCTTTGAGTCTGACGGAAACCCATTCACTCCGACCGTCGAAAGCAGACTTGAATCCTTCGTGGTTCAAGTGAAGAGGGTGAAATCGTTATTGCTTCGACTGAGGGAAGAAAAAGCCTTAGCCCCAGATTAGACAGAGGATTCTTGGAGCAAGCAACTGCGATAAACGAAGACCTGTGAAGTACACAGAATCCGGCTCCCAAAATCCTTTCAAAGATCAGGGTAGCTCTCAGTGAAGACTTGTTTTCAGAAACAGTCATGGTAAATAGGTGGCGTTTCTCAGCGTTTATCTGTGGATTTGATCCAAACTATGTCGATTTTCCGGGTTCCACCTCCTTTTGTATTCTATCTATAACGAACAGAACGTGAAGTAAGTACAGAAGCACAGCTCCATTAGCCGCCAAGACCACGCCAATAACCAATCCCGGCAAGAGATGAGAAATCAGCATTGATAATCCAAATGTGATTGCAAGAACATTAAGAGTGAGCTGGGCGACGGTCAGCTTAACAAGTATACCGGGTATCTTACTGCCTCCTCCACCCGTTCCGCTCGCCTGCCGACCAAGGAACTTGCCTATTGAAATCGCCCCTCCCAAAATATTCAGGACACCGACAAGCAGGGTGAGCGGATAGACCAAGATCTCCGGGATAATGCACGATACAGTTCCAAGGGATGCAAATAAAAACCCGATCAAGATCACAGGCAGCGATCTTGGAAAGACTCCTATCGGGGTGCTTCCCGAGGCAATCATCTGGATAGCGAAAATCATCATCAGCAAACCAAGCTGGGCACTTCCCGAAAAAGGCAGAAGCCCGAGATTTACCGGAATCAACAGCACACCAAGAATTATCATGAAGACACTTGTGAATAGAATCATCGCCCTGTCCATAGGTAGTTCTACTTCTTTGTCTTTCCTTTTCTGTTCTTGTGGGTAAGTGCTGTATATCTTTCTCAGAACAAAAGAAAGATATACAATGGCGGCTCCATAGATCAGAACCAAGATCGCCGTCATCTGAACACTTAGAAGACTCTGGTTCCACAGGAGTATCGATATGAGAATCGATGAAACGTATGCCACCGTACATCCAGCTATCAAATGTCGGAAGATCCCCCCATATTCGGACCATGCTCTGAGCTTATCCTTTGACAGAACCATCTGAACAAGCAGAAAAGCTCCTCCGGGGCCAAAGAAAAGGAATAGCAGAAGCCTGGGGATATCGTTGAAGGCATCTGGAATGAAACAAGTTATCGTTCCAATTCCACCAATGATAATTCCTGCAGCCACGACGAGCTTTGATCGTTTCAAGTCACCAAAGGGCGTTTTCCCCATTGAAATTATCTGCAGCGAGAACATCACCAACAGAAGACCGTAAAGACCATTCTCATAGTAGGGTAGGCCGCCTGTAGCAACAGGGAAGAGCAGCATGCCAGTAATGAGAAGAATGAGCCCGGCTATCATCAATATTACAACTTCCAGAGAAAGCTCCGATTCGCTAAATACTTTTGTCAGTTTCATGGGCATTCATTCCGATCAATAGTAGGTTCCTTTGGTTCTGTAGTTCTCAAGGCGTTCTGCGGCCATATCAAACGCGAGCTTGTCGAACTTCTCTCGGTCTGTTCTGTAGGCCAGTTCGGCATCTCGGATGCTCTGCGGGAAGACAATCAGCAAATCTCCCTCTTCCATCTTCTCAAATATGTAGTTCACCGCATCTTCAACGGACACTGAATCCGGCGGGGGAGTCAGCTCGCCAAATATAGCCGTACGCACATTTCCCGGGCATACAACACTGAATTTAAGACCCTCGTAAGAGAGCTCGTAATAAAGGCTTTCCGTCATGGTTTTCACTGCGCTCTTTGTACTTGCATACAGTGCTTGATATGGAAGCGGAACCAACCCTGCTATAGAAGCTGTGTTTACAATATGGCCGGATTTTTGCTCTCTCATGATCGGTATGGCATGGTAGGTCCCGTAGATCACTCCCCAGAGATTGATATCCACAACCTTTTTCCAGATTTCGAAAGTCACCATCTCGGTCGGGATTGTCATTCCGATCCCTGCGTTGTTGAAGACGAAGTCAAGATGTCCTGCATTCTTCTTGGCAGACATGATTAGCTTCTCAACCTGATCTTCCTTTGTGACGTCAGTAAGAAAAGGTACAGCTTCACCGGCGTATTTCGAATTCAATCTCTTAGCTTCTCTATCGAGATTGTCCTGATTAACGTCGGCCATAAAAACAGTCGTTGCCCCCCTGGAAAGCATCTCTTCGGTCATACCAAGCCCTATTCCTGAAGCCGCTCCGGTAACTACAGCCACTTTCTTCTCAAAGTATCCGTTCATTTCCTCCTCCTCCTCTCATATCCTATGGAAGTATCCTGGAATCGCCAACATTCAACTTAATTATTCCTTTTGCCATTGCCGCGGATGTAATCTTTTTGATCGGCAAAGCCTTCAGTGACCTTATGATTCTTGACTGCAATGGGTGCTGCTCATATGTTAGGCCGATCCATTCGACCGTGCCGGTACCATTCCACATCTGTTTGAAAACGGCCTCCTGAGGATAGAGAGTTGCATGACTCAAGGTAGCTCCGCCCTTTCCGAGATTAGGCAAATACCTCCACCCAAAGAGATTGATCTTAGGATTCTTGTTCAACTCCGCCAAATCTTCTTCACTTACCTCATCGCCTCTCTGGAGGTCTATT
>NZ_DJHG01000025.1:0-2606 GCF_002432955.1 Mesotoga sp. UBA5825
CAGATGGTAGCCAAAATCTATCTCAATCCCCTGGTAGATCCACACTTCCTTTGTGATCTGAGATCCGATTCAAAATCATGCACTTCTTGTAGGGGCGAACGGCTGTTCGCCATAAAGAGCAGAGAGAACCAAAAACGTGACGCCACGCGGTTCATGCGGGCTCTACGAAATGGCAGTATCGGGTGATTTGAAGAACACAACAATGCTTACTAGGGTCTCTTCCCCTTCATAGGATATGCAAAGTCTTTGCAGATTCATCAGTCTTTCTTAAGAAAAGGGGCGTGCAGCCGCACGCCCCTACAACTCTATTGCACTCCTCACTCGCTACCCGATTTTCCAAACTCCAAATGCAAAACCTTGTTTCGCTTTCTGACTGAGACTTACGGTCTTTTGGCAAACAGATAACGCTAAACCGAGCATAAGTTCACTTCGCCAGTTCGTAGATCTTCTTAACATCGTCCTTATGAAGTTGTACGAACTGTCCCAGAGGCCCGTCTTCAGTTGCCTTCTTGGCCATCTCCTCAAACTTGTCGTCGGGAATTCCGGCGTCTGTCAGGGTAACGGGAATACCGAGACTAGCAAAGAATTCCTTCAGCCTTCTAATTCCCTCAACAGCGGCCTTTTCAGGATTACGGAAGTCCGGTTCGACGTCCCAGACTCTGTATGCAAATTGGGCAAAGCGTTCAACATCGTGCTTATACACATAAGTCATCCACGGAGCCCACATAATCGCCAGGCCTCCGCCGTGAGCTATGTCGTATATCGCGCTGAGTTCATGTTCCATGCCGTGAGTAGCCCAGTCTCCGATTCTTCCCGTGCTTAGCAAGTCGTTATGAGCTATGGTTCCGGCCCACATTATCTCCGCTCTCGCATCGTAATTCTCAGGCTCTTTTAGAGCTATAGGTGTGTTCTTGATCACTGTTCTTAGAGTAGCTTCGCAGAGTCTGTCCGTGAAATCCACGTTCTTCACATTTGTGAAGTACCTTTCCATGACATGGGACATTATATCTACCGCACCTACCGCCGTCTGGTAAGCAGGCAGTGTGAAAGTCAGTTTTGGATTCATTATTGCGAATTTCGCTCTCATGTGAACACTGTTTGCTGCTCTCTTGTACCAGCCGTCTTCGTTTGTGATTACAGATCCGCCGCTCGATTCGCTTCCGGCTGCAGGAATTGTTAGCACAACACCGAGCGGGAGCATCTTTTCTACTTTCTTGCCGGTCGAGTAGAAGTCCCAGACATCTCCACCGTAAGGTACTCCAATTCCTATCGCCTTGGCCGAGTCGATAACACTTCCCCCGCCAACTGCGAGGATTGCATCGACGTTCTTTTTTCGGCAGAGTTCGATTCCATCTCTTACAAGAGACAACCTTGGATTGGGCATTACTCCTCCAAGCTCGAAGATCTCAACTCCGGCTTCTCTTAGGCTTTTTACAACACGGTCGTACAAGCCGGTCTTCTTTATACTGCCTCCACCGTAGTGAAGAAGAACTCTCTTGCCGAACCGGGAAATCTCGGTTCCAACATGTTGTTCGGTATCTTTTCCGAAGATTATCTTGGTCGCATTGTGAAACGTGAAGTCTAGCATTCAATCACTCCTCTCTTATATGTGTTTTGTAATTGACATCTATACACTCGGACATACCTTCTTCACGACTCTCAATTATCTCTAGTATTCTCTCAATAGCTACTTCGATTATTCTTGCCGTAGCTCCCCAAACTATGAACCCGGGAAAACGAAATCTGATCGTTCTCTTTCCGCTTGGCATGATCATTGGTTCCGGAGCGGAGAGTTTGAGAGCCTCAATCGAAAGAAAGATGATATCCTCCACTTCGCTCTTGTTGAGCCTGAATTTCAGTTCATCGATGAACCCCAGGAACGAAGTGATTTCTCTCCCTGAGGTGACAGTGGTACTGACATTGAGCTGGCATACCTCTTCAAGTGAAGACGGAGAGGCGCCTATCTCCTCCTTCATCTCTCTTATCGCGCATTCTAGAAGAGTTTCGTCTTCTTCTGCGTGACCACCAGGAAAGCTGATCTGCCCAGGATGACTTATCTTCGTAGATCTTCTTGTGAGAAGAAGATAGTATTCGCCGCAGAGCTTCACAATGGGTACGAACACAGATGTCCTTATGCCTTCTCGTTGCAAGTCTTCACCTCGTTCAAATTCTACTATTATTATCAATTATAATGCTTTTAGGAGGCGATGAAGTGAAGGAAGTAACTCTGGCAGAATTGAGGGGAGTCATCGGAAAGGTGGTTATCGACTTTTTCAGCCCCGGCTGCGCAGTTTGTGCGGCGATTGAGCCAAAATTAGAGGAAGTGGAGAAAGCATTTGCTTCCTGGAGGTTCTTCAAGATAAACACAGTAGAGAATCCAGCTGTTGCCTCAGAACATTCCGTGTTCACGGTTCCAACAATAATAGTTCAAGTGGATGGAAGAGAGCAGAAGAGATGGAGCAAATACTTTTCAATCGATGAAGTAGGCGAATACCTGCAGGAAATTGATAAGACCGAGAGTTAGCTTTTTCGGTTCACCGTCATCGGTTCTCCGTTCTCCGTTAAAGAGAGAGAGAACTTCACAATCCGTCATGCTGAACTTGTTT
>NZ_DJHG01000108.1:0-7243 GCF_002432955.1 Mesotoga sp. UBA5825
TTATTGCTCGAGTGAGGCCCGAGTTTCTTGAAGATGAAAAAGAGGAGATCACACTCTCTATGGAGGTTGTTGAAGAATCGGAAAGGCTCATTGCCGGTCAACCCGGCATATGGATAGAACTTACGGCGCCCCAGTGGGACGTTGAGAGAACAATCTACTCACATGTCTATCAGCCCGATGAAGACGGGTACTGTCTATCGATTGGATTTGCGGCTAAGGTGGGTTTTTGGAGCCAGAATGAACCGATTCTCGAGAGAATTGTGGATACATTGAGATACTGTGTGAACTGAACCACGCCACAGTATGTGTTCGCAAAGCAATCAATGCAGGAACGATGGCACTGACTGTGTCTTTCAGTCGATAAGTTTCTTTGACTACTTAGTCTTCGAATGCCGATAAGTCGTCTCTGCCGAAAGGATTGTCTTTCACACGATTGAGGTGTCTCAATCTGAAGGCAAAGTAAATTATGCCAATGATCTCCCATACTATGAAGAACAAGAAGAATGAAGCACTGAAATCTGTCCCGACCTGATAAAGAAGAATGAGCAATATCACTATTGAAAACACGGCCCCGAAAACCGGGATTAGGGTAAACCATTTCTTATTAACTATTGCGGGAGCTCTCTCTTTGAGCCTTGGATCATTCTTCAGTCTGAAGACTGCAAACATCGTTGGGACGATTACTGCTATTCCGCCTATTGAAGCGAAGGCTGCGAATAGGTTTAGGCCGGATTCGCCAACTGAAATCAGCATAATTGAAGAGAGAAGCCAAATAATCGTCAGCAAAACCCATGGTGTTCCTCTCTTGTTGACCAGTCCGAGTTTTGAGGGGAATACTCGGAGTTTACAAAGTGCGAGCAAAGATCTAGTCCCCCACATGTATGTCGCGTTAATCGTTGTAGCAATTGCGAGTATCGGGCCGCCGAATGTGAAGACATAGAAAAGAAATCCGCTGAGGTAATTCGAAGCAACGTCGTTAAGAGTGCCATTAGTCATTACATCTTCTCCTACTCCAAACGAGACGATTGCCATCAGGAGATAGCAGACCAAGACAACTGAGAGAGAAAAAACCACCGAAAGCGGGAGATTTCTCCTGGGGTTTTCCACTTCCCCACCCAGCTCTATCACGGCATTAGAGCCCGCGTAAGTAAAAGTCAATAGCGCCGAAGCGTATATTATCGAACCGATCCCTTTCGAGAAAACGCCTTCGAGGTTGCTCGCTTCGATTCTGCCAATGCCCGGCACAGTGTAAATTGTGATAGCAATAAAAAGTAGAGCTACAGCTAGAATTTCCACTCGCGAAGCCATTTTAAGACCCATAAGGTTGACTACATAGAAGAAGGTGAGAATAATCAGAGCTACAGGCACAAGAGCGATCCCATCCCAGATACCCTTCATATATGATGCCAGCGCAAGCGCGTTCAACGGAAACAGGCCGACAAATGCACCGAAGAGATAGGCCCAGAGACCGAGAAATGCGACTTTGGGTGAAAAGAGGAAAGCACCGTACTTGAAAGTTCCGCCTGTCGTGGGAAGTGTCGATCCGAGCAACATGACGTTTATCATGATAATTGCCATGGGAGCAAAGGCAACGACGAATGCAAGTATTGTTCCCACCCCCGCACTCTGAGAAGCGATCGGCATGTAGATGAATATTCCTGCCCCGATTGTCATCCCCACTTCCAGTGCGACCAGATCCCAGAACTTCATAGTCTTCTTCATCTATTCCACCTTTCCGAGCACCGACCAAGAACTTTCGCTCAACTCTGAATGCCTTTCATGGTGCATCTTTTATTATACATTGTGTCTATCCTTTGCTGAAAGGCGATCTCAGTTTCGACTCTCTTTAGGCCGGGATTTCTTGCCTTTCCACAGGTTCTGCTACTTTGGTCGTCATATGCTGAGATGATTCCTTATATTGTGTGTAGTATTTAGAGATGCTTCGGGAAGTCGCTATTACTGGTATTGTTGGTAAGTGGTGAATCTTCGTCTGGCAGGAGGATCCGTTGGCACTGTATTGCACAAGCTCGTATTGAAAGGACTTTTGCTGTCATGCTTGATAGGGATTATACTTGAGAGAACTCCTTTTCGTTGGTGGTAAAGTTATATCTAAGACAATTACTGTTTCCGTGTGGATATTGATCGCTTTGGCCTCGTGAGCAGTGTCGCGTTTGAATTTTCTTCTTTTCCACTCGTTTATCGAAATTACGGCGATTTTGATCGCCGGAGTCCTGGTATCAATGGCATTCATTTCCAAAGGAAAGAATGTTCTCGTGCTGAGAATGGGATATCTCTACAGCGTAGTAATGGTCCTGGATGTTCTTCACACAATCTCGTTGCCGGGATGGGTGTCTTTTCTTCCTGGACGGCAAATCAGCCGACACAGTTCTGGATTCTGGGTCGGTTGATAGAGGCTTCCGGTCTGGCGTTGGCGCTGGTTCTGCCCAAGAAACGAAATCTCAACATTGGCTATTTTGCAGGGTTCATTATTGCAGGAGCCCTTGGAAAGACGACGATCTCCCTTGGATACTTTCCTGAATGTTTCATTATGGGAATAGGTCTCACTTCATTCAAGATTTCGATAGAATATGTAGTAATCGGAATCATATTATTGAGCATCTATCTTCTTTTTCGAAGCGTTTCTCCAGACGTTGTCCCGTACAAAAAGTACTACTTTCTGGCTCTTCTTATGACCGCTGCCGGTGAGATAGTTTTTACGACCTATACCGACGTGTACGGTTTTTCTAACATGCTTGGCCATGTTTTCAGAGTGATATCTTATTTCGTTATCTTGCAGGGGATAGTCTACAGGTCCATTCGCGAGCCGATCGACAGCCTTTACAATAGAATCAGCAAGACCCAGGAAGAGCTTATTGCAATTATGAGCGAGACGACTGAAATAAAGGATCCATACACAGCAGGTCACCAGAAGAGGGTTGCCATACTGGCAGAAGAGAAAGCAAGAAAGATGTGACTTTCACAGGATGACCGAAATGTGCTTTCGTTAGCCTCCAGGCTCCACGGCATCGGGAAGCTGTTCATACCTGCAGATATACTCAACAAACCCGGAAGGCTTAACGAGATTGAATGGGCGTTGATCAAGAATCATCCCGACGAAGGCTACAAAATCCTGAAGGAGATCCATTTCGGTCTGCCCGTTGCAGAAATAGTCAGGCAGCATCACGAGAGAGTCGATGGGTCCGGTTATCCGAGAGGTCTGAAAGACGGTGAAATAATGCTTGGAGCGAGAATTCTTGCAGTTGCAGATGTTGTCGAGGCAGTAAGCTCCCATCGTCCTTACAGACCCGCACTGGGACTTGAGATGGCCCTGGAAGAGATTAAATCAGGAGTTGGCACGAAGTATGATGAAGAAGTCGTCAAAGGCTGTCTTGAGCTATTCAGTTCGGGTTTCTTGCCAGACTAGATATCAGATTTCAAACTGCAAGAAGCTCTCTTCCTTGGAACTGTGGACGTTGTGAACTGCATCGGATAATGAGGATTTCGATCTGGATCATAAAGTATCTGTTTTCATGTTGATATTCAGTCTCTCAGAAGCACAACATCCTTCATGGAACTCTGGCCGCACACAATTCGATAGGTTTAAGGAACGGAATCAAGATCTCGCTAATTCGAGGTGGTAAGGTCTGTCTCACAGGCCATTTACACTTTCGGCTATAAAAGTCCCGATTGGTCTTTCATTGTAGTAAGCTTTTCGATTCAGCGAAGGCTCTCATGAGAACGAGTATTCCGGGAATTTCAGATGCAACCGCGCAACTTCCCGTTTTTGACATCACGATTATTTATCTCGGTCATATTAGTAACCTCTCTTAGATACTTCACAGCACCTAATCAAATATAATGAAACGAATATGAACAACTATTGATCCTAGGATTATTCGGAAAGGGATGCAGAAGTTGTTGATGATGAGATGGAGGAATAGATGATGAGAAGAATGTCAGTAACTGTATTTCTAATTCTTATTACGGTTTTTCTGGGGGCAAGGCTAAATGTAGTAAAGTCTCTTGTTCTTGGTGGAAGCGGCAACGACGAGGCAAGCGACGTTAAGATTCTCGATGATGGAAGCGTTGCGATTTCAGGGCACACAGACTCTTCTTTTGGGACAGTTGTTTCTTCACACGGTCAGGAAGACTTCCTTATAGTGAAACTTGACAGTGACTTGAATCTTCAGTGGTGGAAAACCTTTGGTGGAAGTAAGAGAGATATTGCTGAGGCAATAGCCTTAACTGCTGACGGGGGATACTTGTTGGCAGGTCTGACGGAATCCGCAGACGGAGATGTGACTAATAACAACGGTATTGGTGATTTCTGGGTGATCAGGCTTTCAACAGAAGGCGAACTCATCTGGGAGAGAACACTTGGGGGCAGCGGACAGGATCATGCATACGATGTACTTGAGAAACCTTCAGGAAACATTGTAGTTGCAGGATACACAAGATCTGCGGACGGAGATGTCTCTGGCTATGATTGGGGAGAAGACTTCTGGATAGTGGAACTGGATAGTGAAGGCAATATGGTGTCTCAATGGGTAGTTGGCGCTTACAGATCTGAAGATTGCGCGCAAAAACTTTACCTGGGAGAGGACGGGTCAATTTATGCAGTCGGCTACTTTGCTTACAGAGATTGTGGAATAAGCTGCAACTACGTGGACAACCAGATGTCGATCTTGAAGATCTCGGCTGCTGGGGAAGTCGAATGGTTTGATCAGTTCGGAGGTCAGTGGTTTGAGGATGGCTTCGATATTGTTGCAGAGAGTGATGGCGGTGCCATAGCCATTGGTTCACAGGACGCCGGGGTATCACTGTTTTCGAATGGACTTGGTGGAAGAGATTTCTGGGTTATTTCGGTCGATGATGATGGTAATGAACTGTGGAGCAAGAACTACGGCGGGAGTTTCACGGACGTTGCGCGTTGCATAGTTCTTACAGATGATGGGGACTTGATTGTAGCTGGACAGACAACTTCTAACGACATCGATGTCAAAGAAAATTCCGGCATGAATGATGCTTGGATCATGAAACTGGATTCTCAAGGAGGGATAATAGATACTCTATCTTTCGGCGGTTCCGGGGATGATGTCGTCAATTCAGCCTATATTGAAGGGAACAGGATCATATTCGCAGGGTATTCCATGTCCTATCAAGAGGGCAGTGCAGAAAAGAGAGAGAAAGATCTTTGGCTATTTGAAGTAGTTAATTAGCTGACTAGTAGCCATTGAATTTCTGCATCAGACGCATTACTCCTTCTATTTGCTGAAGATGCAGCATATTCGGGAGTTTTCCCGTTTTCTTCAACGGGCTTTCCCTAGAATTTCCATCAACAGTTTTCGTATTGAGTAACAAGCCTTCAAAGACTTCTGAATAGCCGATCCATTTATCTAGGATGTCGTATTGATCTCCACATCGATAAGTGGGTATCTCGTAAAGACTAGAGTGGCATTCTGTTTGTCGTCACTTTATGGTCTCACCAGGATCTGTGCTACAATCAGTTTGGAGTGCCTCTGCTGTTTACGGAGTGTGAGCTGTATGGGTCTTTATGCGATAATTACCGCCGATATCATCCAATCAAGGAAGCAAGAGATTCCGGTGGAGAGTATTCGGAATTCGATCGAGGGTTTTGGTTCGGAGTATCTCGCAAAGCCATTCGCCATATCTAGAGGAGATGAGATTCAGGGTGTATTGTCTGAGCTGGGGGCCCTACCGATACTTGTTCGAAGGTTGAGATACATTGTGCGACCCTTCAGGCTAAGAATTGGGTTAAGCATAGGCGAAATCGATAAGAAGGAGCTTGAGGAGGCCGGTTCTTCTTGGGATTTAAGCGGCAGAGTCTTCTTCGATGCGAGAACGGCGCTTGATAGTGCGAAGCAAAGTAAGATTTCCAACACTTTCTTCGTTTATGATAACGAGTTACTGTCAATTGCCATGAACACCTCTTTATCTTTGCTTGAAACTGTTGAGAGGAGTTGGACTGAAAAGCAGTGGGAAGCCGTTCATGTATATGAAGCCGAGGGGACTTACGAAAAGGCGGCTAAGGCTCTGGGAGTGACAGCCCCGACGGTTCAGGAACACTGTGAAAAGGCCAGCTGGAATGTGGTAAGAGCTGCCGAAATGGGGTTGGCAAAGTTGATCGATTTGTCGCTTGGAAATTAGTTTATTCAGCCTTATATTTGTAAAATTAGTCTATATAACCTTATTTACGCTAAATAAGTCTTTAGGACCTTATCATAAGTATATTTCACGACAAACGCGCATTTACTGGGATATTAACGGAGGCTACCATGACACGATTAGTGATACCTCTAGCGCTTTCGGTTCTGGCGCATGTACTTGCCGATTTCTTGTTTCAGACAGACGCAATGGCAAACGAAAAGAATAATGTTCAGATGAAGGGATTCCTGAAACACTGGTGCGTTGTGTTTGTGACTCTTCTGGTTCTTATGCTCCCCTTCAAGCTGACCGATGTGCTCATGTACTGCCTTGTGCTTTCCCTCTTTCATATACTGATAGATGTGTTCAAAGCTCAGATCGAGAGTCGGAGAGGTCCGGCAACGAAGTTTGTTATGCTCCTTGTTGACCAATTCTTGCATCTAGTGCTCATTTCTTTCCTCTTGCCGATTTCCAGCTTCACCGTTTCAAGGAGCTTCTCGAGCTTCATTGGCTGGTTCTCCATACATACGGGGCTAAACCTATCCTCGCTTCCGGTTCAAAGAATTCTGTTGATAACAATTGTCTATTTGTACGTACTCTTTGCCGGTGCGGTATTCATAAGAAAGCTCTTCGATCTCATCTACAAGAATGTACCGGACTATCTTCAGAGAATAGCAGGAGACAGCTCCGTTCTCGATAATGTGAAGACCGGAAAGGTGATCGGGATCTTCGAAAGACTTCTCATTCTTACACTTTATCTCACGGGAAATGTTGCCTCTATAACCATTGTAATAGCCGCCAAATCGCTGGCCAGATTTAAGAATTTCGAGAACAAAGACTTTGCAGAATACTATCTAATCGGGACACTGGCGAGCGTGATGATTGCAATGGTTGGCGGGATGATCTTGAAGGTTCTTTGAAGGGTTGGGAAGAGCCTGAGGTCAGAGGCAAGAGGTCGGAAGAGCGAAGAGAGAGAGAAGTCCATTGTTCTGGTGCTTTGCACCTAAGTTCTTCGTTCCGACACTTCGTGTCCAAGTTCCTGGTACGAACCGGATGTTATCCTCGGAGAGCGGAGAAC
>NZ_DJHG01000118.1:0-14140 GCF_002432955.1 Mesotoga sp. UBA5825
AGCGTAAAGGACCTATTCGAGAAGATGGACTCCGATGAGAGAATCCTCAAAAGAATTGTGGGAGGCTGCGAACATCTTGCACTTGCATTTGCCAATGCAATTATGCTTCTCGATCCGGCAAGACTTCTGATAGGAGGTGGTATTGGCTTCAATCAGTATGACCGGATTTTTCCGATAATCGACAGCACTCTGAGGAAGGTTCTTCCGGAAGAGCTTTACAGACCTGATCTACTTGTCAGAGCGGCTCTTGAGCCTTACAGTGTTGTCATTGGCGGAGCTTATTTTGCTCAGAAAGAGTTGCTCCTTAAAGAGGTTCTAGGGGGAACTTCGGGATTTTGAACGGCAGGAAACTACAAGAGGAGGTACTTATGAGAAAGATTACTGTTCTACTGGCTTTGATCTTCGTTCTAATGGCAGGAATTCTATTTGGGACGGACGTTGCAGTTTTGCTTCCCGGAACCGTTGAATTCTTCAGCGTCCAGAGAGTAGGGTTGGATGCGGCCGCTAAGGAGTTTGGACTGAACCTGATCTATGCGGACGCAGAATGGGATGCAGGCAAGCAACTGTCTCAGGTTGAGAACTTCATTGCAAGAGGTGTAGATCTCGTGCTACTTTGCGCGGCGGATAACATGGCCCTTCGAACGGCGGTAACTCGCTGCAACGAAGCCGGAATTCCATTGATAACATTCACAAACAGCATCGGAACAGATCCTGAAGGCAAGTATCCGGGTGTCATTAGCCACATAGGTCGTTCTGAGATAGGATCAGGCGTTGTCCAGGCAGAATTTGTCGAGAAGCTCTTTGGGAACGCCGACATCGACATAATTCTTATAGAAGGTAATCCCGGTACAACTGCCCAGAGAATGAGAGAAGAGGGTTTTCTCTCCGTTGCTGAAAGAAATCCTTCCTGGAGCATAATTGAGAAGCGCCCTATCGACGGCTGGACAAAGGAAGGAACGCTTGCGTTCATGGAAGCTTTCCTCCAGAGCGGCAGAAATGTCGACGTCATTGCCTGCCAGTGGTGGTCGGGAGCCATTGCGGCATCGATGGCGCTCAAGGAGAGAGGAATCACCGACGTAGTGGTTTTGGGCCTGGAGTATGCTAAAGAGCTCGTTCCTTACATCGAAGCCGGAGACGTTTACGCTTCCACGTACTTCTCGGTTATTGAAGAAGGCTACAAAGCTGTCGAGGCCGCCCATCTATACCTGACCGGCCAGGAAGTGCCGAAATTCGTCGAGATCCAGCAGGTAATGGTCACAAAGGATAACGTGGGCGATTTCGAACCGGAAATGTAAGAGAAATACGACAGGAGGTCGCTGATGTCTGAAGCAGGTAAGATCAATATCCTCTCACAGCTGTTCTTTAACGAGGAGCTGTCCAGGGATAATTCAGGAAGCCTTACAGAGAAACTTTCGAAGGCAAAGAAGGCAGGGCTTGAGAAGCTCATTATCTGGTCGGTCCGGCCCGAAAATCTTTCCCCGCTTGTCTCGATTTGCAGAGACGTCGGGGTCTCTCCGCATCTCTGGTATCCTATGCTGGCAGACACGCCAGTAGATTTCGATACGGACGCCTTCAAGATCGTCAGAACGATAGATAGCGGCCGGTCGGAGATACTGGAATCCCAAAAGGCCGGCGGTGAGGAGTTTGAATTTCTTTGCCCCAACAAGGTAAGTCGGGAGGAGGCCTTTCTAAGCCGCTTCGAAGAAATCCTTGGCCTTGCCGACTTCGACGGTGTCTTTCTCGACAGGATCCGTTTTCCTTCGCCGGCCAACGGGATAGGAGAGATGCTTACCTGCTTCTGCGACACCTGCAAAGAGAGATCAAGTGCAACGGGTTCAGCCTTTGAGGAGGCAATTCGCGGTTTTTTAAGAAAGCTCGGTTCGAAGAGGGGAATGGACGAAGTACTGGAAACTCTCAAAGAGTTTTACAGAATTACCGGGGAATTTCTCGAGTTCAGAAAGTCATTGGTGCTCCAGCTGCTAACTTCATATTCAGACAGGGCGAAAAACCTGGGCCTTGAAGTGGGCGTGGATCTTTTCTCCCCTTCTCTTAGAAATATCGTTTCGCAGGATTACGAGAGAATATCCAGGCATGTGGATTGGATGAAGCCGATGATTTACTGCAAAACAATGGGGCCGGCCGGACTTCCGATGGAACTTCTCTCTCTGGCGCAAATTCTCGTGGATCACGCCTTGCGGCTTTCGGAGAGAGAAGCGCTTGAAATCATCGGAGAGCTGACCGGCCTTCTTTTGCCTGAAAGCTTTGAAGAAATAAGAATGAGGGGCATCGATCAGAAGAACTATGAACTCGAGCTGAATAAGATCGATCAGATGAATCTCAATCCGGTAACCAGGATCTTCCCCGGATTTGAGGCGATCAATCTTCCCCCTGTATGTTCGGTCGGTCTGGAGGAAGTCGGGAATTATGTAGAGGCAACTCTTAGAAAAGGCAATGACGGGTTTGTTCTCTCCTGGGATATAAGGCACATAAGCGATAAGATTCTCGAGTATGTGGGTGATTTAGTTGAATAGAGATACTGTGGGTTCTAGACTCATTCTCGAAGTTAAGGAGATATCGAAGAGCTTTCCCGGTGTTCAGGCTCTTGACAGGGTAGACATGGACGTGAGAGAGGGGGAGGTCCACGCTCTTCTGGGAGAGAACGGATCGGGAAAGTCGACGCTCACAAAATGCATTGTCGGAGCTTATCAGAAGGATTCCGGGACTATTCTATACGACGGGAAGGAAACAAGCTTCTCATCTCCAACGGAATCTTTCAGGAAGGGAATAAGTGTTATCTATCAGGAGAGGAGCCTCATTCCCAAATTCACTGTCGAGCAGAACATATTCCTCGGTGACGAGATGCAGGTCTCGGGCCTGCTTTCAGAGAAGAATATGAGAAAGAGATTTCACAGCCTTTGTGAATCGTATGGATTTGATCTCTCACCGGACGAGAAGATATTCAGGCTCGGGGTGGCACAGCAGAAGGTTGTGGAAATCATGAAGGCACTTTCCAGGAATTCGAGGGTGGTGATTATGGACGAGCCGACGGCCTCGCTTTCGAAGGAAGAGTCGGATCATCTCTTCAAGATTATCTCGCAACTTAAAAGCAAGGGAATCTCGATTCTGTATATCACCCATATTCTGGAAGAGGTCTTCAGAATTACAGATAGAATTACAGTCCTAAGAGACGGCAGGAAGGTCTCCACTCTGAATACTGCTGAAACTGACAGAGAAGAAATCGTCAATTTAATGGTCGGTGAAGTCTTTCATGATATCGAAGATATTTCGAGCTCCGCAAACTACGACCTACCACCCGTCATATCTGTGAAGAACGTTCGAAAGTTGCCTAGAGTAAGGGATATCTCATTTGAAGTCTATCCTGGTGAAGTGCTTGGAATTACCGGTCTCACCGGCTCGGGAAAAACGGAGCTGGCCAGGGCGATTTTCGGCGCCGAGAAAGCAGACAGCGGCGAGATAACTGTCGAGGGCAAGAGAGTGAATCTAAGCTCGCCGGTAGATGCCATAAATGCAGGGATAGCGCTGATCCCAGAAGACAGGAAATCCGACGGCCTCATAATGCTTTTCGAGGTCTTCAAGAATATTACTCTCCCTGCGATAGGCGATTTCACAGTGACGCCCGGATTGATCCTGACAAAGAGAGAGTATGTTAAGGCGAATGAATACAGGGAAAGGCTTAATATCCGGCTTGCTTCGATACATCAGCAGACGAAGTTCCTCAGCGGAGGCAACCAGCAGAAAGTCGTAATCGCAAAGTGGCTGCTGACCAGCCCAAAATTGCTGATCATGGACGAGGCGACACAGGGAATCGATGTGAAGGCAAAGAGTGAGATCTACTCGATTGTGAGAGAGCTTGCCGAGAACGGCTTCTCCGTTATCTTCATTTCCTCGGAAGTGCCGGAAGTTCAGAGAGTATCCGACAGAATCCTTGTAATTGCAGATGGAGAGGTCGTGGGAGAGTTCAAACGCGGAGCTCGCCAGGGCGAGATCCTGAAGAAGGCATTGAGCGGAAAACAAGAGCATCTAGATAATCAGGTGGTGAGTTGAATGTCTGGACCCGCTGTTAAGTCGAGGTTGGCAAGCTTTCTGGGAAAGTACAAAATCATCATAGCATTCTTTGTGTTGGCGCTGGTCATCTCGCTTATGACACCCAACTTTCTGTCTTGGAGAAACATCATAAACATATTCAGGCAGAGCTCGATAATCGGAATAATGGCTATCGGCTCCACCTTTGTCATTATCGGCGGCGGGTTCGACATCTCGGTCGGCTCACTACTGGCTCTTTCCGCCGCTATGGCGGTTGGACTCCAGTCTTCTATGCACTGGTTCCTCGCCGTGATTGTTGTTCTGCTGGTTGGTGCCGCCTTTGGAGCGGTAAATGGATTCCTTAGCTCGAAAATCCATATCCCGCCGATCATTGCCACTCTGGGAACAATGACGATCATAAGAGGGATCGTTTATATGTATACGGGCGGCTATCCTCTTTATGTCGACTCAGAAGGGTTTGCTTTCATCGGCAACGGCTACATAGGGCCGATTCCCTTTCCAATAATTCTGCTGCTGATTCTGGTAGCTCTCGGTCAGTTCATTCTTGTCAAGACGAAATTCGGTCGATACTCCTGTGCCATTGGCGGCAACAAAGAGGCGGCCAGACTCTCAGGAATCAAAGTCGACTTCTACATGACCCTGACCTTCGTTGCCGGAGGTGTAATGGCTGCAATGTCAGGAATCGTCTACGCCTCAAGGCTGCTTTCAGTTACACCTCTTGCCGGCCAGGGCTATGAGCTGGATGCGATAGCTTCTGCGGTAATAGGCGGTACAAGTGTGTCTGGGGGAGAAGGTTCAGTCGTGAGAACTCTCATCGGGGCGTTGTTGCTGACGATGATAACCAATGCGTTCAACCTGATTGGGATAGATCTTTATGTTCAATACGTATTCAAAGGACTTGTAATTCTGGCAGCGGTTGGATTCGATTCATTCTACAAGGCCCGTGGCTAGAAGAATCAGCAAATAGGGTTGACCCAAAGATGAACGTACAGGCTTTCAGGAGATCGCCTCTTCATTGCATGGTTTATCTGTCTCTACTTGAGGAGGCCATAGGCATCGGCCACATTTTGAATGAAAAGGATTCCCTTACCCGGTTCATCAATTCTTAGCTTCTCTCTTATCTTGTTCACTATTGTCTGTGTCAACTCCTTTTCGGAGACGATCATGACGATCTCCTTTTCGGGTTCGATCTCCATTGCAAACAACGTGCTTCTTTCGTGAACACCGGATCCTCTCGCGTTAATTACCGTTCCACCTTTCGAACCCATCTCGGTAGCAGCATCTATAACTTCTTCTGCCTTTCCCCTATCAACTATTACTGTAATCAAGTGATACATAATCTCTTTTTCACCTCTTCCTTCTTGGAGCGAATTGCATCCCAGCTCTTTTGATCCTTCTACTTCGCGTATGTCTACAGTGAAAGCGATTCCGTGGTTCGGGCGATCTAGCATCATATCTCTGTTAAGAGCTTCAAGCGCGCTCTTGGCAGTCTCATTGTCTGCAACTATCAAGACTATTTCCTTTCGGATTTCGTACAGTGCGAAGAAATTCAATAATCCAC
Organism: Mesotoga sp. UBA5825; assembly: GCF_002432955.1. Lineage (NCBI taxonomy): Bacteria > Thermotogati > Thermotogota > Thermotogae > Kosmotogales > Kosmotogaceae > Mesotoga > Mesotoga sp. UBA5825. The sequence continues at coordinate 5,627 of NZ_DJHG01000118.1, forward strand.
TTTTTACAGTGCCCCTTCCCAGCAGAATAGTGCCTCCATTTGTACCGTTTGCCCTTGCAATTCTCAAGACTTCGCTTCCTTTGCCGAAGTTAACGATTACATACACCAGCTTGTAGGGACTGAGATTCTCATTACTAGCCACTTGACTCAACACCTCTTTTTCTTGTCTTCATCTTGTATATCAACCCCAATATCTGTAGAGCGATAATGGGTGTCATTGCGACCATAGATATGAGACCGAAAGCGTCAACGAGCACGTTCGCGCCTTCTATTTTACTCGCGGCGCCCTGGGCGAAAGCGAGTACGAATGTACCTGTCATCGGTCCGGAGGCAACACCTCCCGCATCGAAAGCAATTCCGACAAAGAGCTTAGGCGAAAGAAACGACAGCACTATGGAGATGACATAGCCGGGCAGAAGAAAATGCCAGAGCTGAACCGCCGGCACAGCTATCCTAATCATTGAAAGAGCCACTGCCAGACTAACACCGGCCGAAAGGGCGAAAAGCACTATTCTTCTCTTAACGGCACCGCTGGTCACATCTTCAATTTGATGAGTCAGAACGTGAACCGAAGGCTCTGCAAGGATTGTGACAAGACCCAGAATCAAACCAACTAGAACTAAGATCGACTTGTTTCCCATTGAGGCTATTCCGTATCCGATTTCTCTACCAACATCCATGAAGCCTCCGTTGACACCAACGAGAAAGACCACCATGCCCACAAAAGTGAACAGAAGTCCGACAGTAATTTGTCTGATCATCCTCTTTGAAAGTCTAAATGAGCTGAACTGAAGCAGCAAGAAGGCCAGCAGTATTGGAAGCAGTGAAAGAAGAACATCTCTTGCGATCATTGGCATCAAACCAAAGAAGTGACCGAGAATCGCGGAAGATTCCGATGCTGAATAATCAGGGGCAACTTCCATAATGTTGTTAGTGGAAACTATTCCGACGAGGAGCACAGAGATAATTGCTCCTGCGGAGGCAATTCCCAGGAGTCCAAAACTATCGTTCTCTGAAGATCTACTATCTCTTTTGAGGACTGAGATACCGGCTGCAAGTGCAAGAATGAATGGAACGGTCATTGCGCCTGTTGTAGCTCCGGAAGCGTCGAAAGAGATCGCAAGGGATTCTCTCGAAGAAAAGAGAGAAAGGATGAGTATTACCCCGTACGATACTGTCATAAGCTTGTTGAGGGCGACATTGAAGACGATTCTTATGAGTCCGAGTGAGAGAAATACTGCAATACCAACCGATGCGGTTATAACAACACTCCAGCTAGATAATATGCCTGAAGAAACAAGCTCAACCTGAAGCGCGTGTATATGCAGTGCAGGTTCAGCTATGGATATGAAGAAGCCAAGTACAAGACCTGCAACAGCTACTATCCAGAGCTTGTTCTTCTTCGCTATGAAGGTACCCATGAAATTGCCGATAGGGCTAATCCCTATGCTTACTCCAAAAAGAAACGCTGACAACCCGACAACAATCAAGAAGGAGCCAATTACAAACCTTATTATTAGTAACCAACTCAACGAGACGAACAGGAAATTCAGTGCAAGAACCAGCACGGTAATCGGGAGAACGGCCAGCAGTACTTCCTTAGACTTCTCGAGAAGCAGGTTCAAAGCTCTGCTCACCTCTTCTCAGCGATCCGCACTCTCTTTGAAGATGGATAACCTCTCCAATTTGAAGTTCTTTCTTTATTACCAAGCGGTCATACGTTTTTAGATCTTCCTTCACTTCAAAGATCACTGCTCCTTGACTGGAATCATTAGCTTTATTATACCTGTTTGGTTGAAGCAGGGAAGATGGATAGATCAAGGTCGATTCTCGAAAAGGAAGAAATGAAGATAAGCCGAAGCCTTTGTGGACAAATCCTGGAATTACTGGAGATTGCTTTGTGTACCGAGCAGGAAGCGGATCGAAATGGGTCTTGGAAGTGGGAATCCGGTTATTTCGAGAGCCTTCGATGCTCTGTAAAGAGACAACGCCGACTTCCCGAGAGAGCTTAAGAATATAGTGGACTCAAAGGGTTTCGGCGGTTCCGAAGCAATCCGCGCCGTGCTCTTCGCGAAGGGTGGTCTAGAAGAAAAGAATTTCGTCAGGTATCAAGTGGAGAAGGCTCTTGAGGCTTTCAATTTTGTCAGGAGCGTCGGATCACTTTCGGAAATCACTGAAAACTACGGAGGAAAGCTAGTTTTCAAAGAAGGTGCAAGATGGCCGTCAATATATCATCTCCGACTCCTCGCTTTCACGAAGGAATGGAGAAGTGAGCCAAACAAGAAGCTTCTTATCGGTGCGATCAGAAGACTTGCGGAGATGTCGCCAATAGAATATGCGCTGGTTCGCCACAAAGCGCAGCTGATAGCGCCGGCCTCGGTCTTTATGGACGATTTCAACTCAGATATGGATAAGCTTGATTCAAAGGGGTGGATGATGTGGTTTCACAGGATGGAGCTGCTTGCGAGAACGGGTATTGCAAATGAAGTTCCTTCGATCAAGAGACAGATTGACCAGTTACAATCAATACTCCTGAAATCAGGGCGAAATTTGCGGAGAAGCTCTCTCGTCCTTACTCCACTCACTGGAACTCTTATGTAGGTTTGGCTCTTGAAGAAAACTGGAGATCGTCATCAAGGAGAATCAACGATCTCACGTTTAGAAGTCTACTCATTCTCTATCATGCGAATGTGTGAGCCCGAATCTCCCTGAGTGTCCTTTGGTTCAGTTGAGTTCTATCGTTGTCTTCCGGATCAGTCAAAGCGGGAATACATTGTGGGCATGAAGAAGCCATTATGGGAGATTCCGGCATTGCCTTCGTCATCCAGGGCGATCACTCCACATGGGAACCCCCTTTTGGAACAGATCTCGATAACTCTGTCACANNGGCCGCCTTCGATAAGCTCGACGAGCTTCCTTGTGACTTCGACTCTCAGTATTCCCTCTCCAAGTCCGGTTGCCGAAGCTCCGGCAGATATGGACGCGAAAGTTCCGGCCCCTATGATGGGAGTATCTCCAACCCTTCCCGGAAAGGCGTGGGCAATTCCCCCGGTCGAAGTCCCGGCGACGATGCGACCCTTTGAATCTACTGCCACTGCTCCGACAGTTGAGAAGAGCCTCTGTTCAGCCAGCAGTTTAGAGTACTTTTTAACGAATTCTCTGTAATTCTCCGGAAGTTTCTCCATTTCTCTATTATCAGTATTCGCATGCTGCTCATCCGGACTTGTCTCTCTGAACCCCATAAGTCTGGCGAATATCTCGGCTCCCTTCCCGGAGAGCATTATGTGAGGAATTTCCTCCATAACCTTTCTCGCCACGCTGATAGGATGAGCGAAATTCTTGATTCTGATTACCGCTCCTGCCGCCTCGTTACTATCCATAATTGAGGCATCCATTTCGATTTCTCCTATCATGTTGCTGAAGGAGCCGGAAATGCCCGCATCGAAATGCGGATCGTCTTCAAGTGTCACGATAACTGACTCAACGGCATCTAAAGCGGAATCGCTTCCTTGCAGAACGTCGAGTCCTATTTCAAAGGCCTTCCGCACCCCTTTTGTGCGAAGCTCCATCTCTTTCTGCGGAAGGAATCCTTCATCGCATCCGCCGTGCACAATCAGTGCTCTCTTCAACTTATCACCTCCAGTGAAATCTTTGCTGCAATTAGAGCACAGCTCCTATCTCGGAGTATCCAATCGGCTGAGAATACGCTTGCACCAATTCTTTGAGGTGTGCGAGAGTACTAAGAGGTTGGAAACCGCAAGCAGGAGCAGTAACAAAAACAAGAGATCTATAAAACTCGGATAGCCTTCACTATGCGTGTCTAAGTCTAAGATTACCGAATAGGTCCGCGCCGTGATAAATGTGCCAGGCTGATCTGAAGACTCCACGATTTGCGATGCCTGACCGAATCTGGATCTTGAGCTCTTCACACCCCAGCCATCAACCCTCTGCTACGGCATTCTTTTCGCTTCCCGAAGAATTCTACCCTAATCAGAGGGTTTTCGTTCAACGCGGCACATGATCTGTTGACTACTTACTGAGCATATGAGTTATGTTCTTTGCGAATTCGATTGTCTTCTTTTCGATCTCTTTTTTGAGTTCTTCAGGGTTATCAAAATCCGGTTCTTGTGCCAACGTAGGCGAAGTTGTGTGTGTATATGTCGATCATCTGGAAGGAGTAATAGCGGTCCTCTACTGCCGGTACACTCACCAACAGGCTCCGATCTCAGGTCGAGCCATAGTGCAGAATAGATATTGTCGTTGCTGGGACGAACGACCTCCTTGTAGTCGGGATCGCGAAGCTTCCTGCTGTTATAGAACATGTTGAATAGCCCGAGATTGATTACGCCATAAATGCCGATGGGAAGATCGACATCCACGATTTCGAGGCAATGTTCCTGAAGGCTAGAATTCACATCCTTGCAGAAGATCCGGAGAGTACGAGAGATGTTGCTGACGAGATATTGGAAGCAATTCCTGATGATCAAGAAATAAGAGAGTACGTAGCTGCAAAGTTCCTGGAATACTCACGCCTGTTCTTTAAGAAAAATAACCTTGAACTGGCCATACTTTTCACAGAAAACGCGATGAAATTCGACACATCAAAGGAATTGCGCGGGTTCAGAGATCACTTAAAGATAGCCAATGATGCTCTAAAAGAGTTCAAAGCTTATGAATCTGATAGTGCGATAATTAACACTATAAAGGCTCTCGCAGTCATAATTATCCGGAAGAACTATCTAGCAGTCGATGATGCAGAAGAAAAGGAACTTGATGATCTTTTCGATAAGTGGTTGAATAATCTGAGTGACATTCGAGTATCAACGATAAGAGACAGTATCAATCTTACGAGAAGGAACTACCCAAAGATTTATCTAGCTTGCAAGAAGTTCTTTGCGAATCTGGAGGAAGCTTTGTCATAGAGAGGCGTCTTCAGCCAGACAAGCTCTCAATGTTTCTAGCTTTTGCAAGTTCGTAGAGCTCTCACAGGTAATCGAGTATGTTTATAGGATGCTAGTACTCACGGCAAGACTGGAAGAGGACTACATACGAGATAGGGTGAAGTCTGTAGATCAGCGTGAAGAAGCAGTAACACCTGTGAGATAATATATTCCTTGGGGCATCTGAAGATTCCACAGAGATGCCCACAGCAGCACTAACAAGAGAATCAAATGAAGCCTGAACAGAGAAAAAGCAGTGATCTAAAACGAGGTACGTATGCTTGGATATTTCAAACCGGGGAACTCGATTTCGCCCGAAGCCAGAAGACAGTATCAGGTTATCTACTGCACGCTCTGCCATAATCTCAAGAGGCTATACGGAACAAGGGCTTCAATGCTTTTGCAGCACGATCCGATTTTCTTCTCGATTCAGTCAGGTTTTCTGCCTTCGATCGATGAAGAAAAGGTAATAAAAAAGAGCTGTATTATACAACCCAAGAAAGTTGAAGTATTGGCAGGGTATGAGGCTTACTTTGATCCATTGTCTGATCTTTCTGTATTGATGATCCTTATAGCCCTATGGGACAAGGAGTTTGACAATGAGATCACTATAAGAAACAGGATCTTCTTGAAGATCCTTGGCAAGGTCTTAAGACTATCCGAGAGGAAACTTGCGGAGAGGGAGATATCGATTTCCGATCTGAAATCAGAGTGCTTTGCCGCGCTGGAAGTCGAACGAGATTCAAAGCTTAATCCTTTGGACAGGCTAAGCAAATTCATGGAGTTCGGGGGAAGACTGACCGCTGAATTCTTCCCTGCTAATGGAAACTCAGAACGCAGCGAATCTATTTCCATAAATATGCTGAAAATCATGTACCTTGTCGATGCGCTGGAAGACTTTCATTCGGACGTAGCTAAAGGGTCTTTCAACCTCTTACAGGGTCAGAACCGTGAAGGCATGGTAGGTTTAGTCGAGAGAGGCGTGGAGTCTTCGTTGAAGGCCATATATCTTCAAGGGAAACCTTCACTGGACACTTATTATAGAGAGATTGTATCAAGCGCAATGAATTCTGTGATGAACAGTCTTGAGATAGCGAAAGAGAAATTCGATAAGGAGGGCTGAGAATGGCCAATTATTACGAGGTGCTCGGCGTGAAGCCAGATGCAACTCAGTCTGAAATTCGGAAACGTTATCGTGAACTCGTAAGTCTTTATCATCCCGACAAACATTCCAATAATCCGCTTCGTGAACTCGCAGAACAGAAGATGAAAGAGATAAATGAAGCTTACGAAGTCCTCGGGACTCCGGAAAAACGCGAGGAATACGATTCGGGAGTCCATACGGAAAGAAGTTATCATTACAGTGACAGGGCTTCCCAGAATTACGATATTCTGATCGCCAACGCAACCGAATCATACTCTCAAAGACTCTGGGGGAAAACCATCGAATACTGCACGCAAGCGATAGCTATCGACAGCTCGAGATATGAAGCGTTCGGAATAAGAGGAATTGCGCAAAGCAGCCAGAACAACCACTCGAAAGCGATTGAGGACTTAGAAACCGCAATCAGGAATGGCGGACAAGACGATTGGATATTCGCTCAACTGGCCTTTAGCTACGCCGAACTGGGTAATCACGCTGAAGCGATAACATATATCAAGAAAGCTATGCAAGTGGGTTCCAGAGAGCCGAACTATCTGGCTTTTCTAGCTATCCAGTACGAAAAGCTAGGTAGCCAAACCGAGGCTTCGAATACCTGGAATGAACTGAGGTCTGTAGATCCAAACAACGAAACACTCAAACAAAGAGATCAGGTCTGGAAAGTGGGCGGTGCCTACGTCAACAAGAAAGACGTGGGAACTACTGCCGCTGCTTGTGCCACCTGTATCTTATGTGATCTCCTCTGCAACTGCTGTTGACATTGATATGGATAGAGCCCTGGAGCTTTTGAGAGAGTATGGATACTTGGTTGTCTTCTTTGGTACAGTAATAGATCAGTCTGGCATTCCGGTCTTTATCGTGTCGGGCGGGATACTCATAGCCGCAGGCATACTTAAACCGGTACCCGTTATACTCTTGTCCATGCTCTCTCTGCTCTCCACCGATATTCTGTTTATTCTGGTGGGTAATTACTTCAGAAATGCAGTCAGCGGCAATTACTCCAGCTCAAAAGGTGTATCTTGGCTAAAGCGTTTTCTGGTTCTGGGAACAGGCCTTTTTCTCTCTTCACCGCGACTCTTCTACCTATTCTCGAAAGTGATTCCCCTAATAGGGAAATATGTGCCCGTGTTCGCCGGATTCAGCGATTCACCGAAAGCGACCGCTATCTCTCTGTTCGCAGTCGGAGACCTGATATGCACAATTCTGTTTCTGGCGGGCGGCTTTTTCTTAGGAGACTTATTTATTAGCTATTCCAGGAGCATAGCCGTCCTAACAGGTCTAGCTTTTCTGATAATATTCCTCGTAATCAGCAGGGCTATGAAGAGAGAAGTCAAGAAGAAGATCTAGTGTAGCCTGAACTCGACCGATCTTAAGAGCACACTCCCCGTCGGCAGGAGCATGCCGCCACCCCGCTCAAGCGGGCAAGAAGATCCGCTGTAAGCTTAAGAACAAAGACCCGCTGAACGCTAATAAGAAGATAGAAAGAAGAACGCATTTGATCTTATCTGTAAGCGTCTCCACTTCTGACTATCTGAATTACCAGCACCACAAATTGACCGCCTTTCAATTGGAATATTACTCTATAACTACCAACTCTCAATCGAAGAAGGCCATTATACTTCCCAGTAAGAGGCTTAATGTCTGGTTTCTTGTTCGACGAACCATCATAGAAGTCACAAAGATCTAGTAAAGCATCGTTTATCCTGTCTTGCTGCTTCTGGTCCAGCTTTTCAAGTTGCTTGTCGGCCGCGTTTGTGAGTTCAACGATGTAGCTCATATCTTCTGACTACTTTTAGATCTTCTTCTGTCATCTGATCTAGTATTCTCGTTAGCTCTTCGTTTTCTTCTGGATCACATGGTTCAGTTGTTGCCATTATCTTGAAGTACATAGAATTATATCCTTCTGTTTTTATAAGGTTCCACAAAGCATGCTCTATGATTTCGCTGGCACTTCTGCCCTGAACTTTTTTCAACTCTTTCAGTATCTTCCACGATGAGGGTTTCAACATGATGTTATGCCTTTCCTTAGTTTCTCTGATATCTTCCACGGTTTCACCACCTCTACACATCGTGTGTAAATTATACACCCATCATTCCTTCTTTTCTCAAAAGTCCGTGCGGTTGGTTTGTTTTCGACACTCGAATGTTCATTTTTTCTTGCTAAGGCCTTCCATTGAATACATTCCAAAATGCTGCACAGGCTTCTTGGGAGATACCTCTTTCTGCTTTCGATTTCTCAACGATCTCCTTGTAGTGTTCGCGGCGGTGAAAAATGGAGTCTGACCCGTTTATTTATATTTATGGACCCGCTTATTTATATTTATGGACCCGTTTATTTATGTAAGTCCGCAGGCAGCATGGTTTTCAACCTGCATTCCCGGAAATTATAACGAGGGAGATTCCACACCCAGT
>NZ_DJHG01000067.1:0-445 GCF_002432955.1 Mesotoga sp. UBA5825
CACTAGGGTTGCCAACCGAAGACCTCGAGATCGATTGTATCGCTTTCGTCGAAGACAACTCCCTCTCTTTCGAGAATCGCCTTTTGAAGCGAATAGCCATTTGGGTCTCTAATGCTTATTCTTCCTCGTGCATTGATTACTCTCTGCCAGGGTATGGTCGCATCGGAGATACCGGCCATGGCGTACCCCACCATCCTTGCGGAACAACCGCCAACAAGAGATGCTATCTGACCGTAAGTTGCGACTTTCCCACGTGGGATTTGTCGAACCATCAAGTAGATTTTCTTATAGGTTGAAGTGTTTTCATCATCCATATTCTCACCGAGTGAATTGTACTATATGAGGAGCTGATCTACATATTAACGGCATCTCCCATTACCGCCTTTTACTTCGTGCTATAATTCGATTTAAATGCCGACGGCACCACGAGGAGGTAGTCAAAATG
>NZ_DJHG01000067.1:520-7253 GCF_002432955.1 Mesotoga sp. UBA5825
GGGTGAACCATTCACAATAATGATCCCGCCTCCTAATATTACTGCGCCTCTCCATATGGGCCACGCACTAAATCTAGTAATTCAAGATTTCATAATTCGCTTCAAGCGCATGAAAGGATTCAGAGCGTTATGGGTCCCTGGCGAGGACCACGCCGGCATAGCGACCCAAAACGCAGTTGAGAAGGATCTCGCCAAGAAGGGTACGAACCGCAAGGAGATGGGGCGAGAGAAGTTCCTTGAAACAACATGGGACTGGGCAAAGGAATACAGGCAGCGGATTCGCGAGCAGATTGAAGCTATGGGTTGTTCGGTGGACTGGTCAAGAGAGAGATTCACTATGGACGACGGGCTAAGCGAAGCGGTGAGAAAGGCCTTCGTCGATCTCTACAAGGAAGGGCTTATCTATAGAGGCAAGTACATTGTTAACTGGTGTCCGAGGTGTTCCACGGTTCTTTCAGATGAGGAAGTAGAGCATGAAGACGAAAAGGGAGCCTTTTACCATATAAAATACCCGATCAAGGGCGGAGAAGAGTTCGTAGTAATTGCAACAACCAGACCTGAGACGATGCTCGCCGATACCGCGGTTGCCGTCTATCCCTCCGATGAAAGGTATTCCGATCTAACGGGTAAGACTGTAATACTGCCGCTTATGGAAAGGGAGATACCGATCATTCAGGATAGGTATGTCGATCCGTCCTTTGGCACAGGTGCTCTGAAGGTCACGCCCGCCCATGATCCCAACGATTTTCAGATAGGGTTGAGACATGGTCTGGAGGTAATCGAAGTCATAGACAAAGATGCGAAGATTAACGAGAACGGCGGGAAGTATCGCGGTCTAGATAGATACGAAGCGAGGAAGCAAGTAGTCAAGGACCTCGAGGAACAGGGGTTTCTAATCAAGGTAGAGCCTATGGTTCATGCGGTGGGCAGGTGTTATCGCTGCGACACGGTTGTTGAGCCGTCCCTTTCCGATCAATGGTACGTCAAGGTTGGTCCGCTCGCGGAAAGAGCGATCGCTGCCGTAGAGAATGGCGAAGTCGTCTTCTTCCCTGAGACTTGGAAGAAAGTATATCTTAACTGGATGCGGGAGATTCGCGATTGGTGCATTTCTCGCCAGCTATGGTGGGGTCACAGGGTTCCTGTATGGTACTGCGATGACTGTAACGAAGTCATTGTCGAAGAAAACGATCCTTCGGTTTGTCCGAAGTGCGGCTCCAGGAAACTGAGACAGGACGAAGACGTTCTTGACACATGGTTCTCCTCGCAGTTATGGCCCTTCACTACCCTTGGATGGCCGGAAACGACACCCGATCTAGAGACTTTCTATCCTACAAGTGTACTGGTCACGGCCTTCGATATCATCTTTTTCTGGGTAGCCCGAATGATAATGGCCGGATACCATTTCATTGGAGACAGACCGTTCGATCACGTTTACATAACCAGGCTGATAAGAGACAAGAACGGCAGGAAGATGTCGAAGTCTCTCGGAAACGGCATAGACCCTCTGGATGTCATCAAGGAACATGGAACAGACGCTATGCGCTTCACATTGGCCATTCTAGCCGCGCAAAATCACGACATAAAACTTGACGTCAAGTTCTTTGACACTTACAAGAAATTCGCAAACAAGATCTGGAATGCAGCCAGATTTGCACTGCTGAACATAGAAGGCTTCGAAGAGATCGATCTGCGCAAAGAAAAGCTGGCAATTGAGGATAGGTGGATCCTTTCCCGATTGGCAAGATCCGTCAAGACTGTGGAAGAGTCCATTGACTCTTATGACTTCCCCAGCGCGGCAAAGACGATCTACTCCTTCTTCTGGAACGAGTTTTGTGACTGGTATATAGAGAGTATAAAGCCAAGACTGAACGGCGGCGGAAGAGACAGAACGATAGCGCAGAATGTACTTGTAAGAATCCTTGACTCATCGTTGAGAATGCTTCATCCCTTTATGCCGTATATCACGGAAGAACTCTGGCAGAGACTGCCCGATTCGAAAGGTCTTTTAATCGCCTCCGAATGGCCGGAATTTGATGAATCCGATTTCGATGTTTCTTCCGAAAATGAATTCTCAAAGATCATGGAAATGGTAAGGGGAATCAGAAACGTGAAGGCGGAAATGAATATACCTCCCTCTTCACGCACAGACGTCTATTATCTCGGAGAGAGAATTGACACCGAGATTCTCAAACTCGTCTCAAATCTTTCGAATTCGGGTGAACTGATTGCCAGGAGCGAAAAGGCATCGGGAAGCGTATCTGCCTGGGGAGATTCAGGAAACACTCTGTATGTTGTGCTGGGCGAGATCGACACGATTGCTGAAATTGAAAGATTGGAAGGGAAGCTGGAGAAGGAAAGAAGCGACCTTGCCAGAACAAAGTCGAAACTCGAGAATAAGAGCTTCGTCGACAACGCCCCTGAAGAGGTAGTAAACGAGAATAAGGAAAGGCTTATCATTAGTCAGGACAACATCCGCAGGATCGAGAAGATTATTGAAGACCTGAAATGAAGACTTACTCCGAGGCCATCCACTATCTTTACAACTCAAGACCATATGGAAAGATAAAGTACGGTCTCTTCCGGATTAGAGAGCTTCTGGAGCGTCTTGGCAACCCGCAGGAATCCTACCCTATTGTCCATATAACGGGTACAAACGGGAAAGGCAGCGTAGCTTCTATAGTAAGAACCCTGTTCACTTCTCACGGTTTGAAGGCCGGGCTGAATATCTCGCCTCACATAACGACTTTCAGGGAACGAATCCAGGTTGACGGAGAGTACATTTCGGAGGACGCTGTCAGCAGAATCCTGGAGTCGATGGAGCCTGCGCTGAAGAAGATGGATGAGAAGGGCGAAGAGTATGCTCCAAGCTTCTTTGAGGTGGTCACCGCGATGAGCTTCCTGTATTTCAAGCAGCTGGCTTGCGATATTGTCGTTCTTGAAGTTGGTCTTGGAGGCAGGTTCGATGCGAGCAACGTAATCAGCTCTTCTCTAGTCTCGGTGATAACAAGTATTGGACTTGATCATACAGGTATTCTCGGCGATTCCGAAGAGAAGATAGCCGTAGAGAAGTCCGGAATAATCAAGGTGAACAGCCCGGTGGTTTCGGGAATCACAAGACCTGCCATCAGAAGGGTTGTCTCTGAAACTGCTAAGAGCATGGGGTCTCCGACTTTCTTCATAGGGAAGGACTTCAACGCATACGGCAGAGAATACAAGCTAGACAGCAATGTTTTCGACTATGAAGGAACGAATGTGTATTACGATCTCATCACCAACCTCAACGGCGAGCATCAAGTAGCAAATGCAGCAGTGGCGCTAAAAACAGTTGAAACAGCCTTCGATAGGGTTGGCAAATCAGTAGATGAAAACCGCTTGAGAAAGGCTTTGAAGAACGTTATTTGGCCCGGAAGATTTGAGGTCTTTTCCGTGCTCTCAAAGACAGTGATTCTTGACGGCGCGCACAATCCCGATGCCTCGAGGATTCTGAGAAAGACAGTCGAACGGTATTTTGCCGGCGAGAAGCTCACTCTGCTTTTCGGCAGCCTCGACGACAAGGACTACGAAAGCAACATAAGAACGCTTTCATCGATAACAGACAGGGTAGTGGTCTGCAGAGTTCCGAATCACAGGAGTCTCCATCCGGAAGAAGTCGCCAATACCTGGAGGAGGTACTGTGATCAAGTTGGTTTTGTCGATTCTCATGAAGCCGCTTTGGAGACAGTGCTGCAGACTTCCGAGAAGATTCTTGTCTGCGGGTCGCTGTATCTGGTCAGCGAGACGAGAAACATATTGACTGGAGTGAAGGAATATGCTGGAAGGCATTGAAGGGCTAGTAAGAGAGATTAGAGAGTCTGAAGTTGTCGTAAAGGTTGGAGGGCTTTTCTTCAGGCTGAACTGCACGCCCAACACAATCGCCAAACTCTCCGGCGACAGAGAATTCTTCTTCCTAACGTATGTCTCTTACTCGCAGGACAGACCCCCGGAACTCTATGGATTCTTGGACAGGGAAGAGGAGGAATTGTTCAACATCTTGCTCAAAGCGAGCAAGATAGGTCCGAAATCGGCTATGAAAATTCTCTCGTCTGCCTCTCCTTCAAGAATAAAGCAGATAATCTCTTCAAAGAACGTTACCGAGCTTTCTTCGCTGCCGGGAATCGGGAAGAAGACTGCAGAGCGAATGATCGTGGAGCTTTCATCTTTGATAGACTCGTCTTTCGTTGAAAGCGAAGAAACGATGCCCGATGTACGGCGATCTGTAGGCGAAGAGGCCATAGTTGCGCTCGCCTCTCTCGGTTTCGATGAGTCTCAGGCCAGAAGAACGGTCGTCAAGATTCTCAGAAACAGCCCCGACGTCGACATGCATGAGTTGATCAAAGGCGCTCTAAAGGAGATGCGTAAGTAGAACAAACGGCATAAGATTCGAACACTCTTCCGTGAAAGAGGGTAGAGAGTTAGTGCTCACCTTCCGGCGGTTCTGCGAGATCGAGAGAAACCCGAACGAAACCTATCATTCAAATGAACCGTGGCCTTCATTTTGCCGAATAACCTTCTCCTGCTAACCTCTCTACTCTCCCGAAAGAGTTTCCAGTAAGTGAGACTGTTTCTATCGATGCACGCGAAGAAGATCGGCCCATTGAAAACTGTTCTTCGCATGGTGTAGAATTGTTTGCCAGTTAGCATCGAAAGGAGTTGATCTGGTGCTCTTCGAACTTGATTCTTCTTACAATCCTCAGGGAGACCAACCGCAGGCTATAGAGAAGTTGATCGAAGGACTTGAGAGTGGAGATAGATTCCAGACCCTTCTAGGGGTAACGGGTTCGGGAAAGACTTTCACCATGGCGAACGTAATAAGCGCACTTCAGAGACCGGCCATAGTGATTTCGCCTAACAAGACCCTTGTGGCACAGCTATACAGAGAGTTCAAGACCTTCTTTCCGAAGAATAAAGTAGAGCTCTTCATAAGTTACTACGATTATTACATGCCTGAATCGTACATTCCATCGAAGGATCTGTATATCGAAAAGGAAGCTCAGATAAACGAAACACTGGAGAGGATGAGGATTTCCGCTCTGAAATCCGTCCTGACGAGGAACGATACAGTCGTACTCGCAAGTGTTTCTGCGATCTATGCAAGCGGAGATCCGAGAGATTTCGCCAGTATGAACATTCATCTGGAGCGCGGAGAGACGGTCAACAGAAGGGAGCTTGCCCTGAAGCTCGCAGGCATTCAATATAACCGTTCGGAGGATATCTCTGCAGGGGGCGTATTTCACGTGAAGGGAGAGATATTTGAAGTCTTTCCTCCTTATGAGGATCACGGAATTCGGTTGTACTTCTTCGATGATGAAATTGAGAGAATCGTGTCATTCAATCCTATAAACAGAAAGACAATCGAAGAGCTGGATATGGTCACCATCTACCCTGCCAAGGAATTCGTCACGACTCAGGAGAAGATTCTCGGCGCGATGCGAAACATAGAAGAAGAGCTTGAGGAGAGAGTGAAACATCTCGAAAGAGAGGGAAAGTATCTAGAGTCGCAAAGGCTTAGACAGCGAACCACTTACGACATGGAGATGCTTTCAAGTGTTGGATACTGCTCTGGAATAGAGAACTACTCCCGCTTCTTCGACGGCCGTCATCCGGGAGAGAAACCGTACACTCTGCTCGACTACTTTGATAAGGATAAGTTCATAACATTCATAGATGAGTCGCATATCGGGGTCCCCCAGCTTGGAGCAATGTACAGGGGAGACTATTCAAGGAAGAAGAACCTTGTCGACTACGGCTTCAGATTACCTGCAGCCTTCGACAACAGACCTCTAAGGTTCGAGGAGTTCCTCAAGACTGTAGGACAGATAATCTTTGTCTCTGCGACGCCCGGTAATTTCGAGGCCGAACACTCTACCAGAGTCGTCGATCAGGTTATCAGGCCGACGGGACTCATAGATCCCGAAGTCATTGTGCATCCAACCGAGAGTCAGGTAGATGACTTTATCGAGAGGATGAGAACCGTCAAGAAGAGAAGTGAACGAGCTCTGGTCACGGTTCTGACTAAGAAGGCTGCCGAAATGCTTTCAGACTATCTCAACGAAGTCGGTATAAGAGCGGAGTATCTTCACTCCGAGCTTGACGCGATTGAGCGGGTCGAGGTCTTAAGAAAGCTTCGAGACGGCACAGTAGAGGTCGTAGTAGGTGTCAACCTGTTGAGGGAAGGACTCGATCTTCCCGAAGTCTCCCTGGTCGCGATAATGGATGCAGATAAGGAAGGCTTCCTCCGTTCCGAGACAACTCTGATTCAGACCATCGGAAGAGCGGCGAGGAATGTAAACGGTCAGGTAATTCTTTATGCCGATACGATCACCGGTTCAATGAAGAGGGCTATAGATGAAACAAACAGAAGAAGACTCAAGCAGCTTGTGTATAACAAAGAGAATAACATCACTCCCGAAAGCATAGTGAAACCCCTCTATAAGAATATCTTCGAAGAGTTCGCCGGTGAAGATCTGAATAAAGAGAGAGAAGAAAAGGCAAGGGCAACTTATCTGGAGGGTGTTCTGGCTCTAAAAGAGTCTCTCGATTACGATGATTACGTCGCTCTTCTTAATGAGGAGATGATTAGAGCCGCTGGAGAGCTCAGGTTTGAGGACGCAGCCATATTGAGAGATGAGATGCACAGCCTGAAGAAAAACAAGCAGAGGATCTGACCATGTTCTAACTCATCATGCCCTTAAGT
>NZ_DJHG01000067.1:7388-7562 GCF_002432955.1 Mesotoga sp. UBA5825
TATGATGCTTCTTCTCCCTTGAGCAAATACGCTGTAGCTAAATCCTGATTATCTAGGTTTAATTTCCTCCTTGAAGGAGGTCATCAATATCCATAAGTTATGGCGTTAATGAGAATCCCATGATGCTCATTCCTTGACAATATATGGTGCATTTCGCTCCTGAAGATTTTGATC
>NZ_DJHG01000080.1:0-4009 GCF_002432955.1 Mesotoga sp. UBA5825
AGCCTTGCGTCCCGGCACGATCCATTGCCGGCATTGCGTCCGCCATGCTTTTCGGCGCCCTGCGTCTTGTTACACTCTTTCCAACCACCAACCTCGGTTTTCTTCACAAATCTCTCAGGAAAAGCCTGTTCGCTCTCTTCATTAGGACAGGCCACGTAACTACGATACCAATCAAGGCGATCGCCGTCAATACTAGTGTCATGACGACTCCAGATATTGTGTCTTTCAAAAGGAATGCCAGATATCCAAAACCCCCAACGTATCCAAAGACGACGGGAATCGAAAGCGCAACATTTACGTTTTGCTTCATAGCTCTTTGCGGATTCTCCCACCCGAGGATTGGCTTCACTGAGTCAATTATCATCTGAAGGATGTTCAGGAAGGTAAGCGTTATAGCTCCCACAACGAAGACAACTGTTGCTTCAACAAATGAGAGCCCCAGTATTATGCTCAGAGCTATTGCACCCGAGACCGGTCCTATGAAGCTCATGGTCTGAACATGAACGAACTTGACCCTAACAATCTCCGATGTCTTGACAGGTAAGGCTTTAAGCTCATGGATTAGTTTTCCTTCTCTACTGAATATGGAGGAGGCGAGCCCGTTTATTCCTCCGGAGACTGCGGCTATCAATGCGCCGACCGGGACGAATAGCTCTCTGTACTGCTGAAATTGCTGGATCATCTGCCCGATCTCATCAGTTTGACCGGCCACGGCAGCGATTACAAGCAATATCGGAAGGATCACCACATTTCCGAATCCGTTGAAAGCGAAGGCAGGGACTTTGAGGAAGTACCACCATTCACGTCTATGAAGTGCCGCGAACTTGCTGTTCTGAACTCCCATCATGCCTGTAATTTCGCCTTCCTTAAGTGCGGTGCGCTTTGCAAAGTTTTCTTGCAGACTCGAGTAAACCGAGTAGTAGAACTTGTCGCCGAAGAAGAGAAAGACTCCCAGAGCAACCACGTGAAGACCAATAAACGCAAGAAGCCACAACAATCCCTCAAAGAAGGGTCTGCTCAGGGCCTTTGTAACCAGTATCGTCGGAGGATATGCTCCGGCTGTTTTGTTCAGAATCGCATCCTCGCTCGAGAAGATCCTGGCAAATTCCTCGGCGCTCATATTCGGATCTACGCGGCTGGTGATGGAGATGAAGGTCAGCACTCCCACCAAAATAAGTGCACTCAAGAGATAAACCATATTATCTCTATGCCTTTTGAATCGAAATAGCCTTGAGAGAGGAAGGACGATTATTGCGGAAAGCATTATCGGCAACACCTGACTTAAAAGAAACACAATCACCATGAAGATCCAGTATCCGATTCCTGCCGAGGATCGCACGCCATACAGGATATATGCTGGAAGGATTATAGCAAGCGAGATCAACATAAGGTCCATCAAGACTACGAGGAACTTCGACATAAGTACTTCTGTCGATTTCAGGGGCAAAGGTATCAAAACGCGCATATCGTCGCCAAAGAAAAAGGTGCTTATCATGAGGAAGATCCCAAAGATGAATCCAAAGAGATTTGCAATCAGAAAAGGTCCTGCCAGAAAGAGCGATCTCAGTCCGGATGCTTCATACTGATCGTACATCGTGTTGAGCAAACCTCCGTAAAGCGGTCCGAGAGTCAAGCCCAGTAGGAGTATGACACCGATTATCAGGGCCGGTTCCCATAGCCTTTCCTTTCTCTTGAAGTGGTATAGGGACCTGGGTATGTTGTAGTGAGAATTAATCAGCGTCGAGGTAAGAGAAATCACCATTTTCAGTCTCACTACCTGTCACCTCCAGGAAGAGTTCTTCCAGACTTCCCCTGCCGCTAAGCTTCCTCAGTTGATCAACGGTGCCAACGAATTCTAGCTTGCCCTTATTGATTATTCCTATCCTGTCACATATTTTCTCAGCTACTTCCATTACGTGAGTAGAGAAAAAGACCGTGTTTCCAGCCTTTACATGATTTCTCATCATCTGCTTGAGAATGAAGGCCGATTCTGGATCTAGACCGACTATTGGTTCATCAAGGATCCAGAGATCCGGATTATGTATTAGGGCTGCAACGAGAGAGAGCTTCTGCCTCATTCCGTGAGAATAAGTGGAAACAGGGTCTTTCACGGCATCGGAGAGCTTGAAGTTTTGAAGCAGCTTCGAAGCCCTTTCTGCTCGCGTCTTCGGAGGAACCAAGAACACGTCGGAAATCAAGTTAAGATATTGAACTCCCGTGATTTTCTCCATAACCAGCGGTTCGTCAGCAACGTAACCCATCTTCATCTTCGCTTCCACAGGTGAAGTTAGTACATCGATATCGTCGATGTGTATGCTTCCGGATGTCGGCTGAAGCAGACCGACTATCATCTTGATAGTAGTGGTCTTGCCGGCCCCGTTCGGTCCGAGAAAGCCAAATATCTCGCCTTCTTTGACAGTAAGGCTCACATCATCTACTGCCTTCACACTTCCACTATAAATCTTCGTAAGGTTTCTAATCTCGATCACGATCCTAACCTCCTGCGCTCAACGAGAATTTCTGTTTTCACTCCTGACCAGAATCTGAAAAAACTCCTCCAGGTCAGGAATCGAAATGGTTGCTTCATCTGTCTTATAAAACCTCTCAGTTGCCTCTGAGTTTTCGACTATTATCGAAAGTCTGTTAAGTTCCTTTGCTGCTGCCAGACAATCCGTACAACTGGCGAGTTCCTTTTTGTCAAAGGGCATCTTTACGATTCTGTACTTTTCTTTGATTCCGTCGAGGTCACCGGAATACTTAACCTTCCCGTTTATCATAATAAAGAATTCGTCTGCGATTTTTTCGACTTCAGGGATTATATGGGACGTGTACAGTACAGTCTTTCCGGCAATCACCTTTTCTCTTATAAATTCGAGAGTGTCGTCTCGCATGATTGGGTCGAGACCCCATGTCGGTTCATCCAATATGTAGAAATCTGCGTCAGCTGAAAGAGCTAATGAGATGTACATCGCTGACTTCATACCGTTTGAGAAGGTTCTAATCTTCTTTGTGCAGGGAAGTTTGTAGTGTGCGATATACTTGCGCGCCTGGTTCTCATCGAATCTGCTCGAAATTCTGCGAATCAATTTGAGGGTTTCTTCTATGTTCAGATTCTCGTAGAGATTCTTCTCCTCAGGAACGAACGAGATCATTTCTCTGACCTCATCAACGGGTCTTCCAAGAACAAGTATCGATCCAGAGTAATTGATCAATCCTAATATAGATTTCAGAACTGTCGTTTTGCCGGCTCCATTTGGACCAAGCAGTGCGTAGATTCGTTGTTTTTCCAGCTTGACATCGATCCCGCAAACGGCCTCAACATTGCCCTTATAAGTCTTTTCAAGGTTCTGTATGTCCAGGGTTAATTCATTTCTTTCCATATCTTCTCAATCACCTCCAGGAGCCTTTCCAGAGAAATTCCCGATTTCTTCAAACGAAGGATGGGCTCCCTAAGCTCAGTAGATAGGCTTTCAAAGACAGAGTTTCTAACCTGATCTCTATCACTGACTACTATATACCCTAGTCCCGGTCTTGCCATAATCAAGCCTTCCATCTCGAGTTCTCTGTAGGCTCTGGCAACAGTGTTAGGATTAACCCTGATTTGAGAAGCCATTTCACGAATTGAGGGAAGAGGATCTCCCTCCTTAAGTTTCTCCTTGAGGATCTCTTCCCTCACCCCCCTCTTGATTTGATCGTAGATCGGCAATGGGGATCTTATATCGATGTCAAACCACACATTATCACCTTCTGTACGGCTTTTCCGAGTTTCGTTGCTTGCAACAGCACAAACACTACTAGGTCAGTTCGCCTTCGCACACTCTATTAAATGTCATGCTTGAGCCAGATCCGTCCTTGGCCCTTCGTCCCAGATCATGAACCCGTCCTTCGAAAGAGCAGTTGCAAGTTGCTTATTCCAAGTTGCAAGCCCTAAAGTAAAGGAACGTCAAATGTCGTTATGCCGAAACTAGAGTCGCCTTCTGAGAAAAGCGGTTCTTCGTTCCGACGCTAC
>NZ_DJHG01000081.1:0-6009 GCF_002432955.1 Mesotoga sp. UBA5825
CTGCTCCCTGGTTATCGCTCACATTGAAAGTTACCGTATATACTCTGACGAAATTGGCAGTCACCGTTTTGTTTCCGTTCATAGTCAGATTGGCCGGATTTGCAGAGCCGCTCAGATCTCCGCTCCAGCTGTCGAAAGCCCAGCCGGCAGAAGGATTAGCAGTTAATTGAACAACCTCACCGTGATTGTACTTGGATTTGTCCGGGTTTCTGGTTACCGTCCCCTGACCAACTACGTTTGTCGTCAATGTATAGGTCTTGAGATTGAAAGTGGCAGCTATAGTATGATTGGCCGTCACGTTTGTGAAGTTGTATGTGGAGACGGCTCCAACGGAAACTCCATCTACCTTTACGTCTTCTATCTCGTATCCGGTATTCGGGGTTATGTTGAACAATCTATTCGATCCATGTTCTACCTGCACATTCCCTGCGGGGTTTATATTGCCTCCCGCTCCCGCCGTCGCGGTGATCGTGTAGGTCTTCAGTCTGAAGTTGGCTACGAGTGTCCTGTTCGCAGTCGCTGTGAACGAGTAAGCGGCATTCGCGCTCACCTGCACCCCGTTCTCTGTCCAGTTGACAAATTCGTAGCCTTCGTTTGGAGTGGCCAAAAGGTTTACAGTATCTCCGTGAGTGTAGTTTCCTCCGCCGCTCACATTTCCACCGGCCGGAGGATTTGCCGAAACGGTTATTGTGTAACTCTTAAGTCGGAATGTAGCGTGAATGGTGTGGTTAGTCGTGACGTTTTTGAAGTTGTATGTGGAAACGGCCCCAATAGAGACTCCATCTACCTTTACGTCTTCTATCTCGTATCCAGTATTCGGGGTTATGTTGAACAATCTGTTCGATCCATGTTCTACCTGCACATTCCCTGCGGGATTTATACTACCTCCAGCCCCCGCTGTCGCGGTGATCGTGTAGGTCTTCTTTGTGAGTATCACACCGACTGTCTCATCGCCATCGACATTGACGTTCCCCGTATCGTTGTTATATCCCGTCTTGCTTATCGTGTATGATCTTGATCCGGACTGAACGTTTGTGAAGACGGCCTTTCCCTGCGCGTCGGTGCTCTTGTTCTCTCCGTTGAAGGCGACGTTAGCACCCTGAACTGCTCCCTGGTTATCGCTCACGTTGAAGGTCACTGTATATGTTGGAGGAGGCAGAAGTGAGAAGCTGGCGTGGATCGTGTGGTCAGCAGCGACTTCAGTGAAAGTATACGATGTCCTCGGTCCAACAGACTCCCCATCGATCAGTACGTCTTCAACGTTGTAGCCCTCATCGGGAGTTATAGCAAACTCCTGATCATCTCCATGATTTACTGAGACATCACCAGAGGGATCTATGTTTCCTCCCGCTCCATCCGTCGCGGTGATTGTGTAGGTCTTCAGTCTGAAGTTGGCCACGAGCGTTCTGTTCGCGGTAGCCACGAATGAGTAAGCGGCATTCGTGCTTACCTGCTCTCCATTCTCTGTCCAGTTGACGAACTCATAGCCTTCGTTTGGAGTGGCCACAAGGTCCACAGTGTCTCCGTGGTTGTAGCTCACGGCTCCAGTTACCGTTCCACCGGCAGGAGGATTGGCCGATACGGCTATTGTGTAAGTCTTAAGTCGGAATGTAGCGTGAATAGTATGATTGGCGGTCACGTTGTTGAATGTGTAGCTGGATACAGCTCCAACGGAAACTCCGTCTACTTCGACATCTCCTATGTCATAACTGGCATTGGGAATTATTGTGAATGATTGACTCGAACCGTGGGTAACATTCACATTCCCTGCGGGGTTTATATTGCCTCCCGCTCCAGCCGTCGCGGTGATCGTGTAGGTCTTCAATCTGAAGTTGGCTACGAGTGTCCTGTTCGAGGTCGCCGTGAACGAGTAAGCGGCGTTCGCGCTTACCTGCACTCCATTCTCTGTCCAGTTTATGAATTCATAGCCTTCGTTTGCAGTGGCCACAAGGTTAACAGCATCTCCGTGATTGTAGCTCCCGGCTCCAGTTATTGCTCCACCGGCCGGAGGATTGGCCGATGCGGCTATCGTGTACTTCTTTATTGTGAAGGTCGCTGTTACTGTCTTATTTGAATCCATTGCTATGTTTGCGGGATTTGCAGAACCACTAAGGTCTCCGCTCCAGCCGGCGAAGTTCCAGCCCTCATCCGGGGTAGCGGTAAGCTGTACTTCCTCTCCATAATCGTATGCAGTTTTGTTCGGATTCTTCGTTACAGTTCCCTGGCCTACTACGTTTGTCGTCAGTGTATAGGTCTTGAGCTTGAAAGTTGCGTGGATTGTGTGATCTGATGTAACTTTGGTGTAAGTGTAATTGTCGACTTGCCCGATTGATACTCCGTCAGAAACTACATCTTCTATAGCATAACCATCATCGGCAATTACACTGAAATTAATACTGTCTCCATGATCGACTTCCACCTCTCCGGAAGGATCTATGCTTCCTCCCGGTCCTGCTGTCGCAGTGATAATGTAAGCCTTCCTTTCAAGAGTTACTTCTACAGTTTTGTCCTCATCCACGTTAACGCTTCCAATAGCTTCGTTGTAGCCTGCCTTGTTCACAAAGTAATCCTTGTTCCCCGCCAACACACCAGCAAACACTGCTTTGCCACTCGCGTCTGTGGTCTTTGTCTCACTATTGAAAGTGACGTTCGCTCCTTGCACGGCTCCGGATGAATCAATCACTGAAAACGTTACGGAAAATGATTCTTCTCCCACAACTTGAACGCTGACTTTCTTCAAAGCGCTCTTGTATTTGTCTTTGGTCGCCTCAATTGTAATCTCTGCCTCTCCGGCAGAGACACCGATTACCATACCAGAAGTTGTGACTGTCGCTACCGATTCGTTGTTGGAAGAAAACTTCAAGGTAGCATCCTCTGGTTTTACTTTGATTCGTATCTGCTCCGACTCACCGATTCCAATTGACAGCTCTGAATTCTCTATTGACAGAGTTACGTTTCGAAAAAGAAAGCAACCTTGGGTCGAGAAAACCACAAGAACAAGCAAAATAGACAGTAAAACTGATGAGGTCTTTTTCACAGAAATCTACTCCTTGAAGGAAATATGTAATTTCAGAATACCTGCTATTAAGATATTTTACCATTTTGTCATATTATTCAACAAAGCGGGGTACCTTAGAATATCAATGATTATTTGGGTTTATTAGTATAGCGCAGGGCTTCACGGATTTCTTCTATGTGAACTCCCCAACCAGCGTTGAGAAACTGGTTCTCTTCAATTTCCTTTCCGCCTCTTCTGAGTTTCGGGCTGAAGCCTAGCGGCAGATGAACCGTCCTGCTCTGGATTGCCCAGACCTTCCCTTTCATGTCCACTATCGGCCCACCGCTCTGGCCAAGAAGACCTGGTGAAGAGGTCTCAACGAATTTCGCAATCTTCTTTGCCTCTTTGAATGCAGGAGCCACTACGGTTCTTGTGTATATTCCCTCAATTGGATAGAGCGAAGGCAAGCTCTTGCTGTCCATCAAAAATCTGGAGTTCTTTTTGTCAAAGGAGGCTCTTATTCTCGAAAAGGGATAACCGACCCTGCACAAGCTAGTTCCAATACTCATTTCCTCAGGTGTCACGAAAACCGGATACTCCATGATCTCAGAGGGGTCGAACGGGTCAAGTCTACCAACAACTAGATCGGACTCTGGGAATGGCTTTATATCCTTCAGGCTCTTCCCATCTCCACCCCACCAAAACGAATGGTTTTCAATCTTCTTCTCCGGATCGTTTTCCTTTTTCGTCTGCTGCTGTTTGTATAAGAAATACGATTGCCACAGGTGAGCAACTGTAATTATCCAGCCTTCTCGATTAAGTATCATGAAGGTCCCGCAAGTTGCGGACACCTTGCCCGTACCGCTTCTCGTAAGAACTACGACCGGTCTTGTGAACTGACTTGCTATCCTAAAAGCTTCCGAAAACACTTCGCACCTCCAGTAGCGTTGCCTGAATTCAGATGCTGCTCTTAGCCGATAGTCTCTATCCAGAGACTTTTCGCTTGCATTTTCGTACAAAGAGACACATTAGAATGGTAACATACCGGGGTTTCTCGTCCTAACTTAATGCGGTACAATTTAGCTGATCAATGATATCGGATTAGGAGTGATCACTTGAAAGTAGCATTCAGGACATTCGGTTGCCAGATGAATATGAACGATACAGAAGCTATGATGGGTATTCTCTCTGCCGCCGGTCACAAGATTGCAGGCAATGAGGAAGAAGCAGACGCAATCATCGTAAACACATGCGCCGTAAGAGGCAAATCAGAGGACAAGCTGTACGGCAAACTAGGCCAGCTGAAGGCGCTTAAGAAGAAGAACGGGAGACTTCTGGTAGGTGTCTGCGGATGTGTAGCCGAGAAGAACGCCACCGAACTGCTTACTCACAAAGAGGTCGACTTCGTGTTTGGGACACGCTCGATTACGAAAGTAGATGAATTGCTCGGAAGAGCGGAGTCGGGCGAGAGATTCATAGAGATGGGCGACTTCATCGATGAACTCGATTCGGATACTCCTAGAATTAGGACTAGCTCGCATCACGCCTGGATTACCATAATATTTGGATGCAACAAATTCTGCTCATACTGCATCGTTCCCTATACAAGGGGCAGAGAAAAAAGTAGGAACATGAACGACATTCTTTCGGAGGCAAGGGGACTTGTCGCAAAAGGTTATAGAGAAATAACTTACCTTGGACAGAATGTCGATTCATACGGAAAGGACTTGAAGGATGGGTCTACACTTGCAGAGCTAATAAGAGAAACGACGAAGATAGATGGAATTGAAAGAATCTGGTTTCTCACTTCATACCCAAGAGACTTCAGCGACGAGTTGATTGAAGTAATTGCTTCATCCGAAAAGATATCTCGCTCCATCCACTTGCCCGTTCAGTCGGGAAGCGATCGAATCTTGAAAGCAATGAACAGGGGCTATTCGAGAGAGTACTATCTAGATCTCATCGAGCGTGTCAAAACAAGAATTCCTGACGCAACCTTGAGCACTGATATTATTATCGGCTTTCCCGGGGAGACAGAAGAGGAGTACGTAGAAACGGTTTCGCTTGTAAAGGAAATCAGATTTGAACGAATCAACCTGGCAATGTATTCACCCAGAGAAGGCACGTTATCTGCAAGAAAGATGGCCGATGATGTTCCACAAGAAGTGAAGACTAGAAGGCTCAATGATCTTCTCACTTTGCAAAAACACATCAACAGGGAAGAAAACGAGAAGTATCTTGACAGAATTATAGATGTAATCGGCGAAGGCAAGATCAAAGGAAACGGCAAGATCTACGGAAGAACAATGAACAACAAAATCGTCATCTACGAAGCACAACCCGAACTGATCGGCAAATCTGTTAAGATCAGAATTGAAAGGGTATCCGCGGGACCGTTGTATGGAGTAATTACACCATGAGACAGGGGTGCGGGGTTGCAGGTTCGTGGTAGGAAAGAGAAAAAGATCAGTTGCAAGATGCAAGTTCCAAGTTGCAAGCAACAAAAGCAAGGCTAGATGTTCGTGATTGGAGATCGGAAGATCAAGAGAAACTTGTTCGTTATTGAGCGGTTCGCCGTTGGCCCAAGAAACCTGTTTTTTCGTTCCGGAACAAGTATCTGTCCTTCGTTTTTGGTCAAACCATTTATTCAAAGAATAGCGAGAAGGGGAAAGCAAAGAGGGCAGGGATAGGCACGGATCCGGAGCATCTCAGAAGCTTTGAAAAGCTCTTTAATCCCCTCTTGAGAGGGGTGGCGACGGCTCCATCGTCGACGGGGTGTGTTGAACACATCAAGAACGGACCGCATGTTCAGCATGACAGATCGTGTCACATTTGGTGTAGTTTCTCTGTCCTGCACTTGCAACTTGGAACTGGCAACTTGCAGCCGCTCTATTTAGAGGACTGAGGACTGTTGACCGACAACGTTGTTTTCATCAGCGGCCAGCGGGTTTTTGCTCTTAAGCGTTCAGCGGTTCTTTCGAAGGCCGGATCCATGATTTGGGGCGAAGGAC
>NZ_DJHG01000065.1:0-2571 GCF_002432955.1 Mesotoga sp. UBA5825
CTTCTGGCGTACAGCGGCTCTTTCAGAGAACGGTGAACCGCAACGGACAACTATTTCTTCTGCTTGCAACTGACAATATGAAACTTGGAACTGCTTCTTAGGAAGTATGAAGCTGAACAGCAAGCAAAAAAGGGGAGTGATCTCCCCTCTGGTGGAGCCGAGGGGATTCGAACCCCCGGCCTCCGCCTTGCGAAGGCGGCGCGCTCCCAGCTGTGCTACGGCCCCACATAAGAATGATTATAGCCTGAATCATCCAGGAATTCAATCAGTCGCGAAGACAAAAAGGGCTACGCAAGGTTCATGAAGCCCCTACTATTCCCCTCCAAGTCATGAACACCCATACTCTCCGCAACAACTGGCTGAAAACCGAGAGCCTAAGTCAAATTAGGAGATTCCGAACCTTCGGAACTCACGCTCGAGCAGTTTCACTTCTGATGGGCGATTGATTTCGAGAGAATCAACGCGCTGTGCATTTTGTGTTAGCTGCTTACAGGCTCGACGGAATAGCTATGAGCTCGCCGAACTTGAAGAGGCTAAGATCATTTGAGTGGCATGCCTTGATTATATAGGCCGTATCAATTCCATGGCTCGTTCCTCCGGCTGTGACTACCCACTGGTCGGTTCTGATCATTCCCGCATCTGCAGCCATGATCGCTATCTCAACTGCGACCTTCGTTCCCTGGCCGAAAAGGCGGAGCGCCGTAGCAAATACTTGAGGCGGATAGGCACCTCCTGCAGACTTCACGAATGCTCCGTCGATCCCTCTGAAAAGGTGGGTAGCGGTCAGAATAGAGTGCCTCGTTCCGGTATACAGTTTTTTTACTTCTTGGTCGAATTCGTCTCCATCTGGTTCTCTAAAACCGACACTATGAGTAACAATTGTCAGCTTGATGGGATCGGGGACGGTCTCATAAGCCAGCTTTGCAACCCGCCCGCTGGTCGACGGCAAAACAACGTCCTTTATACCGGCTTCTGCCGATCGCTCGAAAATCATTTTGAGAAGAGTTATTGTCGTCTCTTCGTCACTCTTTGCGAAATACATGGTCAAGGGTGTATCACTCCTTTATCACTGTTTTCACGGCTCTGCGAATGATGTCGTCATCTACTAGATAGGGGAGAGTGATCTGCTCATTCCCCACTCTCTCTCTGTTGAAATCCGCAGCCACGGAAAGAGCGTTTTCGTTTCTCGCCCAGGCTCTTCTGGCAACTCCGCTCATCACATCCCAGGGTATCGACGTCTTAATAATTTCGTCCACTCTCTCGCTTCCGTCGAGAACGAGTCCGAATCCTCCGTTTATGGCCTTTCCAATTCCCACTCCACCTCCGTTGTGAAGTGCGACCAGGCTCATGCCTCTTGCGGCGTTTCCTGCGAAGCATTGGGTAGCCATATCCGCCATTATATTGCTTCCGTCTTTGATATTCGATGTCTCTCTGAAAGGGGAGTCTGTCCCTCCGGTGTCGTGATGGTCTCTGCCTATCATTACCGGTCCTATCTCTCCACCTCTTACCATTTCATTGAACTTCAAAGCGATATCGCGTCTGCCCTTGGCATCTTGATAAAGTATTCTTGCCTGAGTACCGACGACCAGCTTGTTTCTGTCGGCATCTCTAATCCAGATGTAATTGTCTCTGTCCTGACCACGACGATCTGGATCTATGCAGCTCATTGCGGCCGCATCGGTCTTGAGCAGATCCTCTTTCTTTCCACTCAGGCAGACCCATCGAAACGGGCCGTATCCGTAGTCGAAAAGCATGGGCCCCATTATATCCTCAACGTAGGAGGGGAAGATGAATCCCTCCGAGGTATCGTTACCGTTCCTAGAAATCTCTTTGGCTCCGGCATCGTATACTGCCTTCATGAACGAGTTGCCATAATCGAAGAAGTACGTTCCCCTTTCGACGAGCAGCTTTATGAAATCAAAATGCCTAATCAGTGATTTGTCGACCAGCTCCCCGAATCTCTTCTTGTCGTTACTGAGTAGCTCTGTCCTCTCTTCAAAGGTCAGACCCTGGGGGCAGTAACCCCCATCGTACGGAGCGTGGCAGGACGTCTGATCGGAAAGCAATTCTATGTGAATGTTGTTCTTGACCGCATATTCAAGCAGATCAACAATATTTCCGAAGAAGGCGATCGCAAGGCTCTCTTTCTTCTCAGCCTTTTCCTTTGCCAGGGCGAAGGCGCTCGATGGATCATCGACTATTTCGTCGATCCAGCCCTGATCAAGTCTAGTCTGAATCCTCGATCGATCTACTTCGGCGATTATTCCCACTCCGCCGGCTATCTTCACTGCCTTTCCCTGAGCACCGCTCATTCCGCCGAGCCCCGAGGAGACGAAAAGGTGTCCGCGGAGATCGCCGTCATCCGGGATACCAAGCTTCTGCCTTCCCGCGTTAAGGATTGTATTGAAGGTTCCGTGAACTATTCCCTGTGGCCCTATGTACATCCAGCCTCCAGCCGTCATCTGTCCATAGTTGGCTACACCCAGCGCCTGGGCTCTTATCCACTGCTCCTGGTCGTCGAACATCCCGATCATGAGCGCATTGGTGATTATCACCCTGGGACTGGTCTTC
>NZ_DJHG01000065.1:2593-14843 GCF_002432955.1 Mesotoga sp. UBA5825
CTCTTCTAGATATCTCTTTATGAGCCTGTACTGCATCCAGTTCTGGCATACCTGTCCGGTCTCCCCGTAAGTCACCAACTCGTAGGGATAGAGAGCCACATCGAAGTCGAGGTTGTTGTCGATCATTACCTGAAAGGCCCTTCCTTCAATGCACTTTCCTCTGTATTGGTCGATCGGTCTGCCTTTTATTTCGCCTTGAGGCCGATACCTGTATCCGTAAATTCTCCCCGTTGAGCGCAGCTCTTCGAGGAACTCGGGCGCAAGCCTTTCGTGAAGTCTTGTTGGAATGTAACGCAGCGCGTTTCTCAGGGCCAGTTCGATCTCGTTAGGCGAGAGGTTCAGCTCTCTCTTGGGCGCTCTCCTGACCCCCGGCTGGAAGACTGGATCGGGCGGCAAAGTCTCATCTAGTTTGATTTCCATTGATTCGTAGATGTCTCTTTCGGAAAGCACAATGAAACCTCCTTCTCTTCATGTATTCAGTTGCTCACTTCTCGATCATCACTTCTACACGCTAATTGGTTCCGTATCCCCCAGTGATTGAGTCTCTGAAAGGCTCCCAACGCGCCGGTATAAATCTGAACAGCACAAAGGCAGCACCTAAGAAAATCAGTATGACCAGAGGAATCCACTCTGCAGCCGTGCTTACATTGAGCTTTGAGACTACGTTATAGGATATGATCTGACCGAGAGCAAAAGCAAGGGCCATTAATAGTATATCAACAATGAGATTGTGGTGGATGAAGAGCGTGTAGAAGTAGAAACCTCCGAGGATTGTGGCATACATCACGTAGATGCCGAGAGTCTTTCTCACAATCAGCGCGGGTACTGGCACCTCCTTGCAAAAGAACAACTCCACTGCGAGCAGAATAAGCCCCGGCACGAAGAGCATTTTCAGGTGCTCCCAAATGCTCTCATTAACCGGAGAGATCAAGCCTACGATTGCATTACCTTCGCTCCATCCGTAGACCATATGGAGGAGCACCCCAAAAAAGAATACGAAGAAGAAACCCAGTACTTCCAAAGGAAAAAAGCTGATTCTGCCCACTTGAATCACCTCTTTAATCGACTACCAGACATAGCCCTCCGTTATCTTCGATCTGGCAATCCTGAGTTTCCTGGGAATATCTATTCCATATGGACAACGCTCGACACAGATGCCGCAATCGTTGCAACTGTCAACGCCGGGAACGAGAGACTTATACTCAGCGATCCCCTGCTCCTCGCTTCCAAACCAGTGGGCGAGTCTGTCTCTCAAAGCGTAATCCGCAGCACTTATGATCTTGCCATCCAGCATCTGTCTATCGTAACGTCCTTCGGCGAGGAAGAACCCGGGAATGTTGATCCCCTCAGGGCAGGGCAGACACTTCATGCACTGTCTACAAATGTAATTCCCTAGTTCGGGCGCCTCTGCAAAGAGATGGTCGAGTTCGGCCGCAGTGAACGGCCTTTTCTCAATCAGCGTGAGATCCTCTTCCAGCTGCTCGAGGGTGTTAATTCCGCTCACAATACAAGAAACGGGGAGCGTCATTGTGTACCTGAAGGCGTCCTCAACGCTTTTCCAGAGATACCCGTCGGCCAGCGCCTTCATCGCGATTATTCCTATATTGTTGCAAACGGAGAAAGGGATTACCTTCGTTTCAATCTCGGGAAAGTTGAACCTATCGTAGTAGTTCATTTGAGTCATGAATAGATCGAAAGGATATTCTTTTAGTGCCTTCAAAAGCGTACCGCCGTAACCGTGGCTCGTAATTCCTGCGTACCGCACAAGCCCTTCGCTCTTTGCCCACTCCACGGTCTTGAGTGCGCCGTTCGGCGAAGTGATCGCCTCCCAGTCGCGGCTTTTCGTTACTGCGTGAAGAAACAGGATATCTATATGATCCCTTCCAAGAGCTTTGAGTGTCGCAAGAAGATCGCTTCTTGAAGACTCCTCATCTCTGCCGCCCGTCTTGGAAGCCACGATCACCCCGTCCTTGGGCAATGCTTCCGATAGCTTGCGCTCGGAGACCCCATCGCCGTACGATCTTGCTGTTTCGAAGTAATTTCCTCCGGCCTCGAGATAGCGATCCACTATCTTTCTCACTTCTTTCAGTTCAATCTCGAGAAGATGGAAGCCTCCCAACCCCAGAAGGGAGATCTGTAAATCTGTCTTGCCAAGTCTTCGATACTCCATAATCACACCCCCGATTCCATGTTACTACGCACTTACCCGATTCCCGACTTCTTGTACATTCTCACTTTAGGGGATCATCTATTTTAGATAAGTGAAACACAGAAAAAAGCTCGTCTAAATCGACAATGGAAGTGAACTCACAATAGAGAATTTCTGTCATAACAATACGAACAAGACTTCTTCTTTACCACCCGGCCCGGATATTCTCCGGGCTTTTTTTCGCTTTTTGCTCGAGTTTCTTAATCAACCAAGAAATTTGAACCTTATCACATCAGTAGAAGCGAGCACACTTACTTTTTCCCCTTGATTTCGCCTGTTAGCATATCGATTACTTCTTCTCTATCGGCTGTAAAGATTATCCGATCGCTCTCTCGTACAGTCTTGACGAGACCGCATGCAACCAGAGCAGAAAAGGTCTCCGTCAACTCGGCGTTCGAGAGTTTCATCTTGCGAGAAAGCTCGTAGCCTGTGAGGCGTTCCCCGAAGAGAGAGTTCAGCAATCTTATTCGATTGGAGTTTGAAAGGGCCCCGTATCTTCTCGAAGCATTGGCAACCGGATCACCCTCGAGAAGGGAACTCACATAATTGTAACCGATCAAGAAGACATCGTTCTTAGCACGGGGGTGAAGGATTCCTCTCTGCGCGTTCTTTATAAAGTAAGAGAGAACGAGAACCATCTTCCTTTCCTCTTCAAGTTCTTCATTGTGCATGATGTCTGTCAGTTTCAAGAGATGATCGTTTCCGAAGGTAGAGAGATTCCTTTGGAGATTCTCCCGACTTTCCTTCAACCTCTTCTCATCGTAGGGGGAGCTTGAATGCATGTGTTCTTCGTACCACTGCAAGAGGTGAAGGTAGTCTTCCTTCATCTTTTCCGGATCCGATATGAAGTCGAGCATGACCGCTTTCTGTTGAGGTGTAAGAACAGCCTTTTCAGCAAGGAGGACGAGTGACCCCTTTTGGTTTTCCAGTATTCTGTCTACAATTCCTTCATTGTACCCGACAGATCTCGGTCCTAAGCCAATCAACAAGGAATTTTTTATCATGTCTTTTGGAGAGATGGAGGCGATTCGCTGCAACAGAACTTGCACACTTTCAAAACTCTCTTCAGACATAATGAGCTTATCCTCATTCCAAGCGGTGCCTTCCAGTCAAAGTAAAGACTCATCTTCTCGAAAATCGTCTCCGGCAGCTTCTTCTTGGTAGTCCTTAGCCATTCGACAAGCTCTCCCACAGGGCGATAGCCCGGAGGCAGTTCCGCAAAGTGCTTTGCCAGTCTCTAGTTATTTGTTAGACGATATATGCTCGGCAAGAAATCAAAGGCCCTTCCAAAGCGTATCTTGACTCTCTCAAGCGCATTCAAAGCCTTTTTACCCCCCAGAAGATGAATCTTAGATGACCTTTTATCCTAAGACTCCCCTTTCTAGTCCCGAAAAGGTCGGTGAACGTCTTTACTTCATTTCGCTGATTATGCCAATTCCCTGAGGTCCCAGATGAGTACCGATTATCGGCTCAATAATTCCACTTTCGATTTCTGCTTCGGGAGCCTCGACACGGAGCATCTTCTCCAAAGTTGCGGCATCTTCCTTTCTCCAGATCGTCAGCACTCTCGCTCTTCGGAGATTCTCGGGCTGGATCTCCTTGAAGGTGTGACTAACCAAACTTTCAAGCAGTTTCTTGTTCCCCCTGACGTTTTCGACGGGCTTGAGTTCGCCTTCGTCCACCTTGATTACCGGCTTCATCTTAAGCAGATTGCCCACTAGAGCCTTCGCTTTCCCTATTCGTCCGCCTTTCTGCAAATAACTCAGATCATCTGTCGAAAAGAAGGTTCTCGTCTTCTTGTGAAAGTATGAAGCATATTCGACCAGCTCCTGGATCGATGCTCCGTTCTTTATCATGTCCCCCAGGTTCTTCACCAGCATTCCAGGGCCATCCGCAACCAACAGGGAATCAATTACGTGAATCGGCTGATCGAAGTCCCTTGCAGCGATATTCGCCGAGACGCTCGTTCCGCTAAGCTTCCCGGACAGAACAGGTACAATCAAAGCGTCGTATGTCTTGAGAGCGTCTTCGAAAGCAACAATGAAGTCTTGCGGAGAAGGCTGAGAGGTACTCGGCAACTCCGCAGCCGATCCTAACTCCTCGTAATACTCCTCAAGGTTCAGATCAGTCGCTTTTGTGTACTTTCCGCTTCTGTTGATATAAAGAGACACGATTCTAACGTCTAGTGCCTTGATGTCTTCATCTGACAAGTTGCAGGTGTTGTCGGTTACCAAACCTATTTTCATATCGCCAACCTCCTTTACCGGATTATGCTACAATTATAGCTTTTCTGACTAAACCTAGCGAGAAATCTCTTGAGTAGATTTAGTTATGATGCATTACGGAAATCGGAAGTCAATAGGACTAAACGTTAGCTTCCGCATGAAGCAACCGTAACATTTGCCAAGTAAACGGGAAACGAAGTAATTCGCGCGAGAGTTTGGATTATGATAAACTGATTGAAAATGATTTGATGAAGGGAGTTCAACATGTCAAAATTCGAGATCAGAGGCGTGGTAGAAGGATTCTATGGTGTTCCTTGGTCTATGAAGGCGAGAAAGGCGATGCTGAGGTTTCTAGGAGAGCATCGTTACAATTTATACATTTACGCTCCAAAAGACGATGAACTCCATAGAAGAAGGTGGCGAGAGCAATACAGCGAGGAGTTCAAGAAAGACTTTGCGGAGTTGGTTGCCGAGGGGTTGTCATGCGGTGTTTCGGTTGTCTTTGCTATCAGTCCGGGTCTTGGAGTGAGGTATTCCAGCGATTCAGACATCGAAGCCTTGGTCGCAAAACTGGAAGATATAGCAGGCACAGGAGTTAGATCATTTGCAATCTTCTACGACGATATTCCGGAAACCCTCGTACACGAAGAAGATGAAGAGGCATTCGGTTCTCTTGCTGAAGCTCAGGCCCATTTCGCAAACACAGTCTACTCTATCCTTAAGGCGAAAGTCGAAGGCCTCTCAAGGTTCATTGTCTGTCCTACTCAATATCAAGGGCGCAAGGCAACAGATTACATGAAGACTCTTGGAGAAGCTCTGGATGGCGACATATCTATTATGTGGACCGGACCGGAGGTGTGTTCGGAGAGGCTCTCGCTTGAGGATTCCATGCTTGCCGAAGAGGCCTTCCAGAGAAAACCATTATACTGGGACAACTACCCTGTGAACGACGCCTCTATGGTCCCCGAACTGCATGTCGGGCCCTATGAGGGAAGAGACCCCGGCATCGTTGAACACTCAGAAGGGATGGTTTTAAACCCGATGAATCAACCTATTGCATCGAAAATCGCGCTTGCATCGGCTGCAGAATTCCTCAATAATCCCACTGAATACGATGTAGAAAGGGCTTGGGTTAGCGCCATTTCGGAAGTCGCCCCTGGATGTTCGAAGGAGATGGAGCTGTTCTGCGAGTACAATCTTCTCAGTCCGATACACAGAGATCATTCCAGAAGAATCGTGGAGCTTCACCACAAACTGAATCGACTAGTGGGTGAAAAGAGATGGGTCGAAGTTCAAGAGCTTCTTTCAGATGAAGCCGAAATGATCATTCAATCTGCAGAGACCTTGAAAGAGAAGCTTTCAGAAGAGTTGTCTAGAGAGGTCGGTCCGTGGCTGAAGGAGTTCTCTCTTTGGGGAAGACTGATGGGAAAGATTGCTGAACTGATCTCCTCGAGAAGACTGATCTTCTCTGCCGACATTACTTTTGAAACGATTGAGGAAGTCAGAGACCTCTGTGGTGAGGTGGAGTCGATACTAGTTGAACTTGTAAGAGCCGAAACAATTACGGCAGGTGTACTCTTCAGGGATCTAGCTCAGGAAATTCTTATCAGAACAAAGGGTTATCTGACACTGCTGATCGGCTAGTGTTCACCACACCAAAAGTTCGCTGAATGAAGACATATTGATTACCGAGATAGATCATCTTGAGATAAGGAGCTGAGCGAATTGAGCTTAGATTGAGATCAGTAAGAAAGGAAGAGTTGAACCCGAAGTGTCCCCACTGCGAATCGGAACTTCCTGAGATATTCTTCAAACAAAAGGGATCTGGACTCTTGTTGAGTAAGACTGCGGTCTATTTCTGTCCTTACTGCCACAAGGTCTTGGGCATAGGAAGAAGCAACATCGGCTAGTACTTTTGATGGCCGGGCTCTGAAGAAGTAGGCGGAAGAGAAAAACCTTCTAGAAGAGAGTTCTCTTGCTCTTTGAATCGCCAGGAATTTCTCAGAAGGCTCTTCCGGAGATTTGTCTACATAGAAATCTGCGCCAGATTTATAATCTGGATTTAATGTATTTATTATTCCGTTTTGCGAAACAATCTCTGATAGTTTACTTTGCGTATTGTATAAATTTTATTTCTGAGAGAGGTGTTTGCATCAGTTGGCATTTATCCGTAACATGATGTATAATATTTTATCTATCAGAGGGGAGAGTTAGGGATTGGCGTCGAATGTTGAAGGCACATATTCGGTGGTGACCGTCAGGGATTTCGGAAAGGCCTGGCGAAGACGTACTGCGCGGATTCTGCTTAAGAAATCTGTGGTTAGCGAGATTGAGCTAGAAAGCATCACTCGCGATATGTGGGAGTCTTCGGGACAGGATGTCGACGAGATGATAACTGTCTTCTACTTGCCCGGGATGGATACGACCTCCGTAGCGTACAGCTTCGGCTCCTGTATGAAGGACGGAGTAGCGAAAATCAGCTATCGGTAGATCGTTACTCTACGTCTCGCTTGTAAACTATCTTCCCTGCCCTATACTCCTCATATCTCGCAAGAATGAAAAGAAGATCTGAAAGTCTGTTAACGTACTTCACAATCACGTTGTCAACATGCTCGTTTTTAGAAAGCGTCAGTATTCTTCTTTCGGCCCTTCTTGCCACAGTCCTGCAGATGTCAAGTTTGGATGACGCAATGGTGCTTCCGGGGATAACGAAACCATCAAGTCTCACCACTGATTCATATTTGTGAATCATTTCGGTGAGTTTCTGAACATCACTCTCTTCAATGGGCTCAACATATTTGACATCTCTTGAAGCCAATTGACCGGTAACTCTAAAGAGGAACCTTTGAATCGAAACGATTTGGTCAGCAACCTCTTCGCTGACATGGTGTTTCGCTTCGCCTAGAAAGGAACTGAGTTCATCTATTGTTCCGTATGCTTCGACGCGGTGACTATCTTTATCTATTCTCTCGCCGCTCCAGAGGCTTGTTTCTCCTCCATCACCGCTTCCAGTGCTTATACTCAACTCACAAACCTCCATTTCAAGACAACGTTCTTGAGCCTATGCCTCTATGAAGCACCTTCAACTGAGCTCGATCTAGCGTTCATGCTTCCATGAGTATGAGTACGGACCCTTCACCGTGATCTGGTCCATCAGCTTCTCATACTCCTTTCTAACTCTTTTGGGGGCATTAGCCTTGAGTTTCCAGCTGGTTCCAGCTTCTTGCAGATAATTCTCGTCGATCTCGACCCAGTCGTCAAACCACTTTGGTTTCTTTACCTCCAAGGCGCACCTCCTCTGTGCTACAAAAAACTTTAGCAAATTGCTCAAAGAGAATTGCTCGAAGGTTCCAATTCCAAGAGATCGTCTATCTTGAATCGGGCTCTGAATGGATCATAAATATCTTATCAATCGTTCTCTTATCATATTAACATATAGTTTCCCTATTAGATAATAACTAGACTAATACTCAAAACTACTGGTCTTCTCGTGATGTTCTTTTGTTTATTGTGGTTCCCGCTACGTAACCGGTCGAGAAGGCTGCCTGGAGATTGTAACCCCCCGTCTCTCCATCGAAGTCGAGAATTTCTCCCGCAAAGAAGAGATTCGGAACGATTCTTGATTCCATTGTCTTCGGGTTCACTTCGGATAACTGAACCCCCCCTCTTGTGACCATGGCCTGCGAAAACCCGCCTACGCTTTCGATCTCAAAACTCATTTCAAAGAGACTGGATATCAGCTTCTTTCTTTCCTCTTTCTTCAATTCGGAACACAATCGCTCGGTTATTCCATTCATCTTCAGGATCTTATCCAGCAATCTTTCGGGAAGACCCAGGTCACGGAGCGATGTCTTCAAGAGCTTCTTTCCCTCTTCAGCTGCCAATTTTAAGATTCTCCTTTCAAGCTCTTCGCGGGCTATTCCACTGAAGTTGACTCGAATTTCATCTCCTCGCCTGGCCTCTCTTGAAAGGTGCAGAATAGCAGGTCCAGAAAGCCCTTCGTGAGTGATCAACAAGTCCTCAGTCCGGCTAGTCGTTTTCTTTGAATCCCTCCACAGGGAGACATCGACCGCTTTCAGAGAGACGCCGGCAAGGTCCCCAAACTCGAAATCCTTTATAGAAACTGATGTCAATGCAGGCCTCGGCTCGACTATGCTATGACCGAGCGCCGAGGCGATAGAGTATCCATCCCCCGATGAGCCTGTGCCCTCGTAGCTTCTGCCTCCAGTAGAAAGCACCAGATAGTCGGCACCTATCTCTCCTTTGTGAGAAGAGACAACAAATCCGCCCGGTGTTCGTCGAGCTATTCCTTTGACGCGGCAATTGTAAAGTATCCGTATTCCTTGCTTTTCACACTCGGCAAGCAACACTTCCAGAACATCTCTTGCAGAGTAAGTTGAGGGAAAGACCTTGCCATCCTCT
Source organism: Mesotoga sp. UBA5825 (assembly GCF_002432955.1). Lineage (NCBI taxonomy): Bacteria > Thermotogati > Thermotogota > Thermotogae > Kosmotogales > Kosmotogaceae > Mesotoga > Mesotoga sp. UBA5825. The sequence continues at coordinate 11,450 of NZ_DJHG01000065.1, forward strand.
CTTACAAACAGCTTAAGTCCTCTCTCTTCAAAGAAGTTCATCAGCTTGCTCGAGTCAAAGGACATCAATGCCGGTTTAAGAAATCTTCCCGAGCCAAAGTATCTGTCGAGCATTGCCCTTGTCGGCTCGGCGTTAGTAAGATTGCATTGGCCTCCGCCGGAAATTAGCAGCTTCTTTCCGGGGGTATTCGTTTTCTCAATCACCGTTACATTTCTACCCATTGTTGTGCAGTTTATGGCTGAGAAGAGTCCGGCAGGACCGGCTCCTACTATCACAATATCTCTCATGAGATTTCCTCCCGCTTTGCAAGCAGCCCTATCTCAAAATCGAAACCCATTTCGAGAAATACTGCATTTCAACTTCTCTTAAAAAGCATCTTCATTCTCGTAAATATCGCCTTAAGTTCGCTCCTGGCACTGAAAAAGAACAGGCAGGAGAAGAGCGCGTTTCCGAAAACCAGCCAGATCAAGGTACTGGTATTCAGCCTGAGAAAGGCGACGACAATGAAAACACCCGCCGAAAGGCCCAATAGCCTCAGTATCCTCTTCACCGGCATGAATTTGACGCCCTCTCTTCCTATTAGCCAGACATATATTATGGTAGCGTTGAGTACGACAAGCGACGTACTCGCTGCTATTCCCGCATGTTCAAGCGGCTTGAGCATAAGCCAGTCAAACAACGCGTTCAGAAAGATCGAAAAGACGGATACGATCGTTATGGCCTTCAGTTTCTTTCTTGCAGTGAAATAACTTGTGCACGTATGCGAAATCGGTGAGAGGATTATCAAAGCCCCATATCCGATAAGCGCCATGCTTACAAGACTCGTCGAGTCGGCGTCGAACTGTCCGCGCTGATAGATTATCCTCACTAGGGGTTCCGCCATCATGATGATCCATGCCGCCAGAGGCAGCGAGATGTTCAATGACGTTGTGACTGTCTTTCTCAATCGTTCCTGCACCTTCTTCTTGTCACCGGAAACGACAAATTCGGAAAGCTCCGTATAGGCTGTCATCTGGAAGGCGGCGATCATGAAAGTAATCAGGCCCAGAAGAGTGTGAGCATATTGCAGCGAAGCGACACGACCGGGCGGAAGGAGCGAAACAAAGGCTTTGTCAACCATGTTGTTGATGACTCCGAGACTCCCCGAAAAGATCAGAGGCAAACTCAGGTATAGCGTCTCTACTATAGACGTTCCCTTTCCGATTCTCAGAGAGAACAGGTCTCTTGATTGGACCAGATACGCTATCACGGTGAAGGTGTTGCCGAGAATCCAGGCCAGTATGTAGGAGGCTTCCGAGAGAAAGGGAGCGGTCAAGAATATCACTGGAATCGCGATAATGTTGAAAAAGAGCTGCGAGAAGCCGAACTGGATGAACCTCCTGTTTGACTTCAGCACGGCGCCTAGTATGCTTTCTAGTCCGCCGATCAACGGGTATATTGATAGATATCTCAACTTTCTTGCGGCATAAGCGACGACTTCACCCGAAAAACCCGGAGCGAAAAGTCTTATAACAAGGTCCGGAATCACCAGAAAGACTATCCCCATAGAGAGAAAGACCAGAGAACCCGATATAAGAACCGCTCCGGCGTATCTCTTTGATCTCTCGGGGTCTTCATTCCTTATAGAGTGGTATACAGGCACGAAAATGGCGGCAAAAGCTCCGGCAATTATCCCTGAAAGGGTCGTTGCAGGCGTCATTGCAACAAAGACCGCATCGAGATTTGCGGACGTCCCGAAGAGACCGGCGACAAGCATTTCCCTGAAAAAACCCATGCCCTTCGAGATCATAGAAAAGGTAAGGATCGCTATAGTGCCTACGGCAACCGATGTTGACCTGGAAATTCTTCTCATCATGCCTCCTGTCTTACACTGTATAATTTACCATAGGTGTTATCTGTCTTTCCCTTCTGCGATGGTAAACTTAATGATGAGTATCCAAATTCGGAGATTGGTTCTTTTAGTCGCTTCGTGTATCTTGTTCACAATGGGATGTACCAGGCTGATTCCCACCAAACCTGGGCATAAGGTTTTGTTGCTGCATCCTGGCGACAACTCCTTCATCGTCTCCAGAGGAGTAACAGTATTCTTCTATGGAGTCAGTGAGAAGGAGACCATCGTTTACGAAGTGCAGAGCGTATCGGAACGAACGATCCAGGTCGTCTTCCACGAAAGCAGCGGTTCAATTCCCGGGCCGGTATTCGAACTTTCTCACGACGAACTCGACCTGGACGACGATCAGATCTTGATGATCCAGCCGCTCCTCAGCGCGACTTCCTTCGCCCCGGCAGGAGAGGAGTTTCAGGTACAGTGCAGCATAGATTCCTTCTCCACGTTCGTTCGATTCACAAAACTGCCGTACTGCCTGTTGATATCAAAGGCAGATGCCCTCTACACTGCACAACATCTGCCCGGAAAGTACCTGCTCGAAGGCGATCTACTCTATCATATCGGACCGAACTGGATCCCTTCACACTCGGCAGTATATCTCGGTGTCGACTATGCCACGGCAATGACAGATGAAGGTCTGGGTCTAAACGACGGAAAGACATTTGGAGAATCCTACCCGTTCTTGACACACGGATACAATCTCGTCGAGGAGGGTGTCTTTGTCTTCCCCAACGATATTGAAAACCACTCTTTTGTGAATCTCTTCAACTACGACACGTACGAATCGCGATGGCTTAAATACTGGTCTTCCGGTTTTACAGGGGCGATGAGATACTCCGGAGATATAACCCCGCTCGAACGGAGACAAATATCCAGATACATATTTGAGGCGGCCAACCATGGGGCGATGTGGTCTGTAGGCCTTGCCTGGTCTGGCTACTTGAATCTTCCCTTCACAAAACAAGATATCTATTCATGCGTCGGCCTAGTTGAAAAGGCCTACGAAAGTGCAGGAAGAAACATCGTTCCATTATGGGAAGACTTGTTTTACTTAAACTCATTTGAGCAGTTCTCGAGAACCATTCCCGTGCCGGAAATCACATCTCCTGTTGGTGAATTGATTGAGTTTAGGGTAAATGCACTGATCGCAGAGTGGCGATTTGTGGGATATGACAAATGGTCCTTCTCCGATCACGCATGGATCTGGAGATCGACGAACGGAGTCGAGCTTCAGTCAGAAGCAGGCACTCTCCTCGACAAGCACGATCACTGCATCTTCCGCTGGACTCCACAAGAAGTGGGCGATTATGAGATTCCCTTCAGATTCTTCGGCGAATTTGGCGAAAAGACGATCGAAAAGGTCCACACACTCACGATACATGTAGTTGGCGAGTGATAGACGTTTCTGCGGACGCATTGCTGCCTTCGGCGGGACGCAAGGCGCCGAGGAACACCGGCGGACGCAAGGCTGGCGAAGATCATGCCGGGACGCAAGGCTGGCAAAGA
>NZ_DJHG01000079.1:0-257 GCF_002432955.1 Mesotoga sp. UBA5825
TCTAAGCAAACTCTAAGGTTTAGCTAAGGATTCTCTAAGAATGCACCCGTAGACTGAGAATGTACTAAAAAACAAATGGAGGTGTAGAAGGATGAAGAAAGTAGTTTTGATTACGATAGCGGTTCTTTTGATCGGTGGAATGACACTTGCAGTAGGTTACGGGACGAGAGCGATGCAGCGACTACAGGACACAGCTGCCTGTGAGAACTTCGTAGATGCAGACGGCGATGGAGTCAACGACAACTGCTCGAACGACA
>NZ_DJHG01000079.1:319-1594 GCF_002432955.1 Mesotoga sp. UBA5825
CGGCAGAGGATTCGGAAAAGCAAGATAACCTTAACCCCTTCAATCAAGTAGGGCCCATTTGGGCCCTTTTTTAATGACGGGCATTGGAAAAGACCTCATGTGAGTCTACGACCATAGTCAAATAAGTCAGCGATGCCCTGCACAACTCTTCTCCCTCCAGATGCACTCGAATTCCGTTTTCGCTAACATTGAGACATGACTCTCCAGAAGAGCGAAACAACACCTAAAATGTATATAATTCTTCTACAATGTCTAAAGTGTTGTTTCTAACAGCCTGAATGAATCGGTTTCTATCAATGTTGTCAACAAACCGCTAGTGAAGAATCTCTGGTGGAGGAGGAGGAAAGTGGCATGATAATCAGAACTCAGGATGCGGACTACAAATCCTTTACGCGGAACAGGCTAACGATATTCGAACACAGGAGAAAACCGTTACTTGATCAGCTTGAGAGAATCAAGAATGAAATCGACAAACTGAGACCTGAGGAAGAGACCAGGAAACTTCGGGGAGCGGGTGGGGTACCAGCCGCAAAGCAGGAAGAAAAACCGCTAATTAGCAAGATGGAAACCTACAGCGAAAGAAGATGTAGGGAACTTGAAGCCAAGCAGCAAGAGGTGGAGGAGAAACTTGAGGCTCTCGACATCGAAGCGGAGGATATTGAACTGAAAGCTCTTGCTGAAGAGACAGAATATCTGGATAAGAAGAAGGCTGAGTATCTCGAAGCTCTGGAGAAGGCCAAGAAGAAGTTCGAAGCCGATTGGTATTTGACCAATATAGAACTCAAGTATTCGGAGGAAGATTACATTCACAAATTGCTGAAACGACTGGAATCACTGGGAGAAAGACAGAAAGAAATCAACGATCTCAGGACCTATCGAGAAAGGAAGAACAGACAGGGGGCAGTCGGCGGAAGGTTGGTTGGCGCCCCCAAAGATCAGAAGAACGATTCAAGGAGAGCAGCAGCAGATTCAACTACCGAAAAGGGGCCGCTCACTCCTCAGGATGAGGACCAGTCAACGATAATGAGAAGAAGGGGCGGCGGAAGAATTGAGCGCGACGATAAATAGATATTTTTTCTGTCGCCAGTGAAAGCATAAGAAGTTGTTCTTGTCGATTTACAAGCAGGTTGGGTTTTATCACAGAACATAATAATAGTGTAACAAAATACTTTATTTTCTTTATTCTGTTTGTCTTATGGGTGATTTGTGACGAAGCGCGCTGGAGTGAATCCACTTAAGTGCACTTTTTTGATTACCGGAACGGTTAGTGAAAGC
>NZ_DJHG01000079.1:1599-2971 GCF_002432955.1 Mesotoga sp. UBA5825
GCAAGGAGAACAGCAGGGGTTACTAGATGTGGAAGATTCCAGAAGGTGAATGAGAGAAGCGAAATTCATTTCTTGAGTCCAGTGTCATGTGCTCTCTTCTGACGGCGGGTTCATAGTCTTCACTCTGACTATCTTGTGCAGTCGCGATCAGAGAGAGGTTTTCTTTGCTGTCAATAGCTTTGCTATCATGAAAGCCGATTATGAAAACAAGACGACAGACTGACAGTATTGCTTATCATAGCCGCGGTGCTTTCCTCCAAACAACGCCTTAAAGCTGATCTTCAGATCGGCTCCTGTTTGGCCCCGAGAAACTATATGGGCTGAGAACTATCTCTGGTTTATCTGTCGAACATCGGCTTGTCGAGACTTCCATCTTTGCTGTATCCATACTCTTCCCAGTAACCCCTGTACTTGTCGTTGCCCGACAGCTCTATCTCTTCGACCCATCGCGCCCACTTGTAGCCCCACTTGTCTTCGGCAACCACTATGAACGGGAAACCCTGGGCCGGAGGTAGTTCGATTCCGTTCAGTTTGTCGGCCAGAATGATGTTTCTCTCTCTTATGTAGTCGAGAGTGAGGCTTGTCGTATAGCCATCAGTTGACTTGAAGATCACATTAGTTACCCTGTCGTCGGGCTCTGCTCTGTCAATCATTTCCACAAGCGGAATACCTTCCCAGAGCATCTTTGCTGTCCACCCCTCGACACAGTGAAGTATAACCAGCTTCTGAATGTGCTGAAGATCCTGCAACTCCGAATAAGTAAGAATGTACGGATTTTCTGCGAGACCTCCAATCTTTAGGAAGTATTCTTCTATATTCACGTACTGCACGCCCTTTATCGAGTTCTCTCTGAAAGCACCGAGATCGTCGAGTTTGATCCCCTGATACTCCGTGACAACTACTTCTTGTGGAGAAGAGCCATTTGCAACATTGGCAACTCCTAACACGATAATGACCAATGAGATAATACCTATTAGAATGAGAACGGGTATCTTCAAGAAAAGCCTCTCCTTTTTATTTAGTATCGTTCTAATTAGATGACTTCTAAGGACTATTGGTTCAGAAGAAGATGTTATTCCAGTCAGATCGTTATCAGGAGCACCAATTGGTCTGGAAAGAATATCTTCGAAAGGAGAGAAAAAAGAGGCAGTCACTAACAATCTCTTGGTAAGGATTTAGAAGCTCTTGAATTATAACCTTCATCAAAGAAAGAAGATCCTCGCTCTGGAACCAAGAATAGGTTTTTTCTCTAACACCGTCAACGGATAACCAGTCAATATCGCTCTTCCTGCGACTTACCTCCAACCTCTATTCTCCCCTTCTCAGCTCCCCTTAGACCCCCTTAAAGGGTTCTGGTGAGTAGCCCAGGGGG
>NZ_DJHG01000114.1:0-3009 GCF_002432955.1 Mesotoga sp. UBA5825
CTTCCTCGCGCCAGCGAGCCTCACTTCATGCCGAAGGCAGCCTTGCGTATTATTCCGCTCTTTCCTACCCCCAACCCGCCATCCGCAACCTCGGTAAATTTTTCTACTCCTTCACTCTTGCTACGGAGCTCCTCTCTATCAATTCTGGTTTGTGAACAACTCTGTGAGTATTGGAGCCATTTAGCATATCTAGAAGAATCTCGACTGATTTCCTTCCTACCTCTTCTTTAGGGTGGGCGAAGGTGGTGAGGACTTCTCTGAAATCCCCGATTGGTCCGTCATCGAATCCGATTACGGAGATATCTTCGGGTATATTCAAGGCCAGTCTTTTGGCTACTAACTGAAGCTGAAGAGCGGTCGCGTCATTGTAGCAGAATACTGCTGTCGGACGCAGCTGAGCGGGGAGAGACATGAGTTCGTGAGCTATCTGCATAGGCGCTCCAGTGAATTCCGAGACGTTGAAGGACTTCTCGTAAATCTTTGTGAATCCAAGCTGCTTGCAACGGTCGACGAAGCTCTTGGCCCTTATGACGCCAGGCAGATGTGTTGACTTGTAGATTACAGCAACTCTCTGGTGACCGTATTCAAAGAAGATTTCCGATGCCTTTTCCCCTCCGTAGGCGTCATCGAGGACATTGCAGCTTACGTTATCAATATTCCAGTCACTGTGGACGAGAACGATCTTCACTCCAGATTTGGCCATCGACTGTACGAGATCCTTGTTTGACCTCTTAGTCGCGCTGTAGACGGGGTCGATTATCAAGCCCTTCACTCCTGATTCGATCCACTCTGAAAGAATCTGCCTCTCCTTCACTGGATCTTCAGCAGAATTACCTAACAACATCTTGTATTCGTTCCGGAAGAGATAATCTTCAGCTCCGAGAACAATATAGGGAAATATGTAGCTGGTTATCTGTTGCACAAGAATGCCGACAAGGTGGTTGTCGCTTCCATAACTGACGAAGGTTCCAAGGCCCGGTCTTCTGACTATCGCAGCCTTGAAAGAGAGCCGATCCAAAGCCTTTCGGACTGTTTCTCTGCTGGCACTAAACTTGTTCATCAATTCCTTTTCTGTGGGGAGTTTATCCCCAACGGAGTATTTCCCGGACTTGAGTTCTTCGAGCAAGTAACGTTCAATGAGAGTGTACTTTGGAGTGATGGCAATCGCCCCCAGTTAGAATGTACGTACATATAGGATTTTACACTTCAATGTTAGTTGAGTCAAGTTTTCTTAGCAAAGACCTAGCCTCGATCGATATTTGCCTTTCAAAGGTTATACGGAGAACAGACCCTTCTGACAGAAAAGAGAACACCTGCCGGTGAGAATAGCCGCAAGGCCCTTTCCAGAGCTTCTTTTCGAGAAGATCGAGATGATATACTTCAATCGGGAGGTGGAAATGATGAAGAAATTACTGCTTGTAGTATTGATCGTTGTGGTTCTTTCTGTTTCTGCGTATGGATACACTTTCAACTCAAACAATATCGGAGCTTCAATCGCATACTTTCCCTTTATCCTTCAAACCTACTCGGCAAGGGGATATTATCACTTCGGTTTCAAGATAACGAATCCCTGGAGTATTGGCCCGATAGATTTTACTCAAGTTATGTTGTACGCCGGTCCCACAGTTTCCTACAGCTATGACAACGTTCATCACAGTTTTGAGGCAGGCATCAGCGGAAGACTCTTTTCTGCAATCGAGAATCTCTCTTTCAATCTTTTTGAAAGAAGATTCATGATTGCCGTGGGCCTAAGAGGTTCATCTACCTTCTCTTTCTCGACACTGAAGCTCGCAAAGCCTCAAATATCTCCGGCTCTGAGCATTATCGATGTCACCAAAATGACAGACAGAATGAATTACTCGTTGTTCTTCTGGCCGCTGCCGGTGCTCCTGGGATTTGATCTGTACTTCTAATTGTTCAACGATGTTGTTCCTTAGTGCTCTTGCTTCCTACAATAATAGGAGTTCGCAGAGAAGAATGAGCTCCTCCGGCTGAAGGATTTTTCTGATATGAAAACTACTGAGAGGATGTGGTCCGCTTATGAGAGTATTCTCTGTTATGGGCAGTCCAAGATTGAAGGGAAATACTATGCTTGTTCTGGATAATTTCATGAAGGGAATGAGAGAGGGACATGATAAGCTGGAACTGAAATCTGTCTTTCTACATGGTAAGAGGATCGAACCGTGCGCGGGCTGCGACAAATGCAAGAATGATGGCGAATCCTGCGTAATTGAAGACGACATGCTTGATCTTTATGGAGAAGTCGTTGCAGCCGATGTGATTGTCTTCTCTACGCCTATTTACTGGTGGAACATGAGTGCTCAGTTGAAGACTTTCCTCGACAGATTGTACGCGCTCGACTACGAAAAGGCCTTCAAAGGAAAGAAGTTTGTTCTTCTCATGACTTACGGTGGTGAGGATCCTAATTCTGGAGCCGAGATTGTCGAAAAGAGCATGAGAGAGATCTGCGACTTTGTTTCTATGGAGTTTTTTGCGAGCTTCGGAATGTGCAGCGAATTGAGTGAAGATGAAAGAGCGGAGGCTCTTGAAAAGGTCTACAATCTTGGTCTTGACCTTTGAGCTCTATGCAGAACCAGTAGAACTTTGAAAGAATCCATTTGGCTTGAGTCCTTTCAGAGTCGAAGATAGCGTTGAATTCCCTCCAAGGGAATTATGAGATTCGAATCTCTGCCACATTCAGATAGTGCCCCTTTCTATTCCAATCATTACCCACACCATCTTCTATGAAGCTCGTCTCTTGCTCTCTCATCATCTCGTGGTTTTTGACCAAGAACCTGGACGCCCAGCGTCGGAACGATGAACCGCTCTTATTCCCTTGATCTTAATTCCCAGTTTTAGCGCTCATCATTACCCACACCATCTTCTATGAAGCTCATCCGTCTCTTGCTCTCTCATCATCTCGCGGCTTCTAATGAAGAACCTGGACGCCTAGTCTCGGGTGAACTGCTCTTCTGCTCTTGATCTTAAATCCCCGCTTGAGCGGGGGGG
>NZ_DJHG01000021.1:0-34979 GCF_002432955.1 Mesotoga sp. UBA5825
CTTGTCCTCTCTCTTCTCGGAGAACGGTGGACCGTTGACGGTCAACATGAATTCTCGCACTCTCGAAGCGAAGCACTCGACAACGCTCTTTCTCGGTTAATCTTTAAGAAGGACGGATCCTAGCTATTGGACGGCAAACCTGAGGACTGCTTTTCCCAGCGCACAGCGTGTTCCCTCAAGCATTAAGCGGGTTTTCCGGTCGCGAAGCAGAACTGGCCTGCGTCAACGGACCGGCATTCTTCTCCAAATAACTTCACTGCTACTGAACACCGAAGCCTGATCTCTCAAACGAGACTGCGAAAATGTGCACATTAGCCAGCTGAGGAAAGACTATGCTTTTCAACGGTTTATCAAGAAGATCACTACAACGATAGTACAGCATGCACTTGATTCTCTCTGTATTCCCAGTATTATCGTATCTGCCGGAAAACACGAACGCAATTTCCTCTCCAGTCGATGGCCCTCCGCACCAATCGGAAAACGACAACTGGATCATTTGCTGCGAACCATCTTCGTAGATCAGCTGCGCTTCACCGACGTAGTCACCATGGTTCGCCGAACCGAGGATACAGATACGACTGAATACTTCTGCTGGAAATGTAATCGCCTGGCCCGTGAGTCTTAGGTTGTCGTCGCCTTTGATGTTCATTAAGAATCTAGTCTCACCAACAGAAAGGAATCCTGATTCTAGCTCTCTCTCCAGCTCTGCAGATATGTAAGAAGCTCCAAATAATCCCTGAGGGTTGTCGAAATTCGCCGTTTTTCTCTCATCGGAAGATGCAATTCCGTTGTTGTTGAATAGCTCTTCAAGATTCAAATGAACGAACCCGTCCTGTTCGACAACATCCACTACCAGTGACGGTGGTACTTCAGTAATCTTTCTCTCTCTTTCAAAGATCCTACCGTTTGCAATTGAAATACCTTCTTGTGCTTCCTCGCTTCCACGGAAATTGAGAATAAAGGAAACATCTTCTCCTGGATCGTAAGCAACCACCAAATTCGGCACGAGAATTATCTGATCGAGATCGAAACTACCTTCGGTTATTCTTCCTCCCACCGTGAAGGTAGATTCATTACCTGTACCTTTTACAGTACCGATTTTGAGAATGGCTCTCCGCTCTAGGCTGACTACCTTCTCTGATCTGGAATCCCCAAGCCTCAAGGTAAAGACCACTTCGTTAGCTTTGACTTCATTTAGAGCTGCAAATACTGAATATGATGTCTCGGCAAGTGTTATTGGCATACGAAGACTGAATGCTCCTGAGATGTTTATTACGGCATTGCCCGAAAAGCCGGTACCCTGGATTATCGCTGATTCGGAAAGGCCAGCCCTCATGGATTCTGCTTCAACTACCTCAACCCGCGCAAGTATCTCTACTTCACCAGAAAAGAACCGTTCGTACTGATCGGGAAGCCTACTGATCCTTTCGAGAGAAAGAAGCATGGAAATCGTAGATTCTGCTCCTGCATTTCTATTTACGTGTGAGAATTCAAGTCCGTCAAATCCCTCTCCGTTCCTCCCTATCATTGACTGGTTCAACTTGTTGACACCAAGGAACCAGCTTCCAAGAAGAGCCGTTGTAGAGGCAATCTCATCATCTTCGGTCAGTTCATACAGCATATACCCTGCTGAAATCGCAGCTTCTGCAGCATAGGCTATCTGCGGGAAAAGTTGCAAGTATTGAGACAATGAGTATAGAGGCCCCGCATTCAGCAGAAGCGCCGAGCTTCGCTTGAAAGCCTCTACAGAAGCTTCAAGAAGATTGTCGTCTTCTAGAATCGCACTTGCCAAAGCTATTGCTTCCAGCTGCCTCGAACCCCAACCGTGCCAGTAATACTTCGATTCTGAAGGTGGTGCCTCGTCTACAAGACCGTCAAAAAGCGAGTCGCTATTCAGAACCAGCTTATCTCGAATAGCAGAAGAACACCTTTCAACGAAACTTCCCACGAGTGCATCGTTGCCTATCATGAACAACTCGGCGGCTCCAAGAAGAACAACGGATGAGAGGTCGGTGTAGCCATGAATAAGACCGTCCTGTTCAAAGCTGATTATTCTTCGGAAGCACCTATGTGCAGCTTCGGTCAGTTTAACAGAAAACTCGGGGTCAAAATCTTGAGATATCCGTGCTCCGGTAGTAAGCGCCCATAATGCTCGAGCTGCCCACCAGTTTCCTCCTTTTCTGGAAGTAGGCCCATTTAGGTTTATTCTTCCATCTTCGAATACGAAATTGTAGAAGTCCCCATCGACATCCTGCATTGAAAGTACAAATTCCAGCGCTTCTCTTGCCCGTCCGAAGTACTCAGGTTTTCCTGAAGTCTCAAAGAGTCTCAAATAAAGTATCGCCGCCCTCGCCACATCATCAACACATGTAACTCCTTCGCCGGGAGCATCGGCATGTTTGTAGCTTCCATCGGGAAGTCTGTCAGCATAAATCCAGTAACCAACTCTTGTGACATTCTCAATCGAGAACTCGTCTCTAAGGAATTCCAGATGTCCTAGACTAAGCTGAACCTCCATCCCGATAAGCAAGACTGAAGCAAGAGATAAGAGCAAGACGATTACCTTCTTCATAGACACCTCCAAAATAAAAGGGTGAGAGGCAACCTCTCACCCTAAAACAAAGATCGATTATTCTCCTATCTTGAGTGACTGAATCTCCGACTTCTTGAGCTCAGCGAACTCGATTGAATCCTGAATTGAGTCGGCGTTGAATATCGAGTAGACTCTCTTGAAACTGACAACATCTCCTGCCGCAAAGCGCTTTACGTAGTCTTCCCAGTTTGAAGAGACATAACCTCTAGTGCTTTCGAAGATGTCAATCTCACCGGGCATCCATTCGAAGTATCCGTCCCTGAATTCCCTGCTCTCATATACCCAAGTAAGACCTCCTATCCATTTCTCGTAGTCGGCTACTACAACAGGTACTTCGGGGTTTATCTCTGCGACACCCAATTTCAATGACAACGAGTAGTTGGCTCTCCAGCTTTCCTGAGAAGCAAATATGTACGTCGCACCCCACCAAAGCGGTCTCATTGAATCTACAGCAGGGAAGACAATATAGGGCTTGTTTCCGAAATACATTATCGCATTTCTCTCTAGCCAGTATTCTAGTGGTGTAATATTAAGCTGATCGGCCCAGAGAAGTCTTCTGAATACAGGAAGCGTATGGACCGTGTCTTCAGCTACGTCAGTCAATACTCTTGTTGCCATTATCTGTAGTTTCATTAGTTCGGCATATGTCGCAAATTCAAAGGTGTTGTGAGAAATTATATCCCCATTGCTGAAGATTGTGGTGATGATTTTTTGAGTTACACCCAGGAAAGGTTTCGCTTCAAGCGTGCTAACAACAGTGATTCCTACGGGCCCGGCAGGAAGAACCGAGACTTCCTTGACTGCAAAATCCCCCGACGTCTTTTCTTCGTGCCTGCCAAACTCTCCATCGATGTAATAGGTCGATCCAACATAACCCGACATCCTGACAATGCCTATCTCATCGACCACAGTTCCTTCCACATCTCCGAAACCAGTTACCTTAACGAGACCTTTGTTATTGGCAATTGCAGTTATTTCCCCGATTTCAATAACCCACTGCCCATCTTCCTCAGTTACTTTTCCTACCGACTGGTAGGTTGGGGGAAGAATGTCAAAGTTGTCACTAACCGTTATCTCTGCAGGACCTGTGATCAAGAAGGAGAGAATATCCCCGGATGAGAGCCTTCCATTCAGATCGGCATCATCAATTTGATACGGAAGCTCCTTTCCGTCTTGAACAACTCTTAATGAGTCCCAGTTGGCATCGAAGTCAACCCCAACGAGATCAAGAATATCACTCATGGCAATTGTAACGGCAACAGGCTCCCCGGTGAAGGAATTGACAGACACGGGAACCCTTACAGTCTCTGCAACTAAAAAGACCGAAAGCACTATGAAGAAAAGAACCAAGAACCTCTTCATACAAACACCTCCTAGAAGTCGATGTGAAATCGCTTACATATCACTTAAGATTATAGAATCTTGTCACTTCTTTGATCTAGAATGATATGGAATCAAAAATAATGACTTACGAAGATTATCGGCAATCAATTGGTAATATAACCTGATTCCGCACTAACTTTACTTTTTTCGTCTAAGTTTAATCAACTTTGATACCTACGGTTATTTAAGAAATGCAAAACGGCATATTACTGACTTAATAGCTCTAAATACTAACTGAATGGCTTTATTAGTTGCTACTCGAATGTGATTATCGAGCCTCAATCGAGGTATATTACTTTTAGAGATGTAAGCGTTTACATAGCTAGAGGTGATTTACTTGTCAGCAAAACTATCTGATGTCGCACGACTGGCAGAAGTATCAACCGCAACCGTTTCAAGAGTGCTGAATAAGAGCGGCTACGTTTCGAAGAAGGCAAGAGAAAAGGTCTTGTCAGCCATAGAAGAACTCGAGTACAAACCCTCAAAAGTTGCAAGCTACCTTGCAAGCAGAAAGCTTGACTTCAACATCGGCATCGTCGCTGGCAGAAGATTGTTTAAGATTCTTTCCAGCAAATCTGATCAATTTTACACTATCGTTCTTAATGGAATTGAGGAGTTCTTTCTAAACAACAACATGAGAGGAGAATTAGTATCGACAGATGAGTTCTCGAATAGTTTTGACGGATATCTGATGATAGGTGGAGAAATAAGCGAGAAAGATGTGAGAATGGTCAAAGAGGGCGGGAAACCGGTTGTGCTGGTCGATCAGTATCTTGCCGGTGTCAAGGTAGACTGTGTTGTTTCTGATGGTTACGATGGAGCTGTATATGGAATGAGAAAGCTCTTCTCAAAAGGTCTGAAGAAGATAGTGAACATCCATGGTCCCCTGTCTCACTTTGGTTTCAGAGATAGATACGACGGGTATATCTCAGCAATGGAAAGCGCCGGCTACTTGCCTAGAGCATTTGAATACGACGAAGAAAACGACAATATGAGCGCGATTATTGACCTTTTGCTTTCAAGATACGGGCTTCCAGACGCAGTATTCGGGTGTAATGATACGGCCGCAATCAGAGCAATGGAAGAGTTTCAGGCAAGAGGCATAAAAATACCAGAAGAGGCATCGATTATGGGATTTGATGACATTATAAACTCTTCCGGTACCACCCCTTCGTTGACGACATTCAAGATCTTCAAGCGTGAGATGGGGGTTGTAGCATCAAGAAGACTGCAGAGTCTGCTAATTGGCAATGAACCTCATCCTACAAAGATTTCTCTGTTTACCGAATTTGTCCAGAGAGAGAGCACTTTATAGAAAAGGAGGTAAAGATCGTGAAAAAACTAATTCTGTTAACGGTATTCCTGTGCCTTATCTCGGGATTACTTGGCGTTGAGCTTGTCTTCTGGACAGCGCCAAATCCTCTTCAAGAGAGTTTCTGGAAAGAAGTGGTTTCCGAGTGGAATCAGAACAACCCGGATATCCAGATAAAGTGGTCAACGATCCCGGCTGCCGGTAGCTCAGAGGAGGCTATACTCACATCAATCGCATCGGGAAGAATGCCTGACATCTGCACGAACATCTTCTCGGGTTTCGCAGCACAACTTATCGAAGCAGACATACTTGTTCCGCTAAACTCCTTCCCGGATTTCTGGGAGCTAATGGAGAAGAGGAAGATGACTTCAATAGTCGAAAGCTGGAAATTTGGAAACGACTATTACGTGCTCCCAATATACTCGAATCCGATTATGATGTGGTGGAGATCGGACATACTGAAAGAGCTGGGATATGATAGGCCGCCCAGAACATACTCGGAGATCTATGAAATCAGTGAGAAGTATTCCGTCCCTTACGAGAAGTATGGAACATTGGTCGTAATGGGCAGAAACTGGTACGACAGATGGTATGATTTCATAACCTATTACTATGCGGCAAGCGAGGGCTCCCCATACCTGGATGTTGAGAAAGCAAGAGCTCTCTTCAACAACGATACGGGGAAAGAAGTCGTCACATTCATAGATACCATGTTCAGAAACAACTGGACGGCGGTCGACCTCGGAAGCAACCCATTCTACTTCGGAGTAGTTCTTGGTGGTATATTCGGGCCTTGGGAGATCAATCAGGCGAGGAACCTCTTCCCTGATGTCTTTGACCACATTGCAATCGCTCCACCTCCAGTCCCGGACGACTATCCAGAAGACAAACCAATATACACGTTCGCAGATACTAAGGGACTGGTAATGTTTGCAACAACAAAGCATAAGGAAGCCGCATGGAAGTTCATCAAGTGGGTTTACTCAGATATTGAGAAAGATCGGAAATGGATGGAAGTTACCAACCTTCCTCCTGCAAGAGAGGATCTGCTATCTAACCCCATCTTTCAAGAATACATGGATGAGAACCCAAAGTTCGCCGCTTACGCTAGCCATGTTGCCTATGCTGTCCCGCCCGCATTAACCACCAAGACTGTTGAGGTTCAAGATATTCTCACGACATTTCTCATCGAACAAATAATGTATGGAAAATCCACTCCATTCGAAGCTTTGAGCGATGCGGCAACAAGAGTAAGAAGAGAACTCTTCTAAGAGAAGAGGTGATTTTGAGTGAGGAAGAGATTGAAAACCATCGACGCAATAAAGGGCTGGTCTCTGTCAGGAGGATACCTAGTATATACAGCGATTTTCTGGGGGTACCCGTTCGTATGGTTACTGATTCTGGCACTCTCGAAATGGAATTACTTCACACCCAGGAAGTTTATCTGGTTTGACAATTTCATTAAGCTCTTCCAGGATGAGCTATTCTGGAGGGTCTTCCTGAACACCTTCAATTTCATGCTTTACTTCATCCCAATGGTTCTCGGTCTCTCCTTACTCTTTGCTCTTGGCCTGAAGAAGGTGAAGATGTTCAGGACCTTCTTCATACTGGCATTTCTCGTTGCCAACGTCTCCTCCGGAGTCGCCTACTCGATCATATTCCAAAAGCTGTTTGCGATAAACGGTCCCTTAAACAGCATTACTAGGTCTATTTTCGGAATCACAATCCCCTGGTTTAGCAGTCCACAGCTGGCAACGCTATCTATCGCTGTGATGGTAACCTGGAAATTCATTGGTTACTACGGTCTCATTCTTTTCTCAGGGCTTCAGGCAATACCGGAGAGTCTATATGAATCTGCTGAACTGGATGGAGCAGGAAAGATGACCAGATTTTTCAGGATCACTCTGCCCCTTATAAATCCGTCGATAGTTATGGTTCTGGTTCTCTCCCTTACTCTAACTTTTGGAATATTCACCGAGCCCTTCCTCATTACGGGAGGAGGTCCGATGAGAACCACATATACATTCCAGATGCTCATCTACACGACAGCATTCCAGAAAATCAATCCGGGATACGCATCGGCGTTGGCAATCATAGTGGCTCTTCTGAGTTACGGATGCGTGTTGCTCACCAGGAAGCTTGTTGAAAGAGAGGTGGAGATGGTATGAAGAAAATACCGATGATTATCCTTTATGTCATTCTCTTTGCCGCCTCCGTCGTATGGATCTACCCATATATATGGATGCTGCTATCGTCTTTCAAGCCAACTAATGAAATCTATGGCGGATTCCTGCCGAGCCGGTTCACCCTTGATAATTATAGATTCATTCTAGAAGCCGCCGACAAGATGGAGAGACCGTTTATTCAAGCTCTTGGCAATTCGATATTCATATCTGTAACCGTTACCTTTGGAGTACTAGTGACCTCGGCTCTCGTTGGCTTCGGACTATCAAGGCTAAGTTTCAAAGGAAGAAATGTGATATTCAATTTCATAATATTTCAGATGATATTCCCGGGATTTCTTTTTATTGTCCCTTTATATGTCCTCATAAGGAATCTCGGTCTAATTGACACCAGAACGGCCCTCATACTTCCTTCCCTCGTTTCCGCTTGGGGTGTCTTCATGTTTACGCAGTCCTTCAGAGCCGTTCCAAACGAATACCTTGAAGCAGCTAGAATGGATGGAGCAAACGACCTCTGGATAATCACGAAGGTGTTGATCCCGCTAACTAGCTCGACCGTCTCTATCGTTGGACTCTTCACATTCATCGGAATATGGGATAATTTCATGTGGCCTCTAATAGTTGTCAGCGATTATTCAAAGATGCCGCTTTCAGTACTTTTGGCAAGCTTCAATATGCAGTACGGAAGTTACCTGGGACCGGTTCTTGCAGGTTCTGTCCTTCAGACTATGCCCATGGTAGTCATATTTCTGGTGTTCAGAAAGTACTTCCTTCAAGGAATCTCTATGTCATTGAAATAAGGAGTGAGAGTTGTGATCAAACTGAAAAGACATCCGTTAAACCCTCTTATCTCTCCGATCCCGCAACATCACTGGGAATCTAAGTATGTTTTCAACTGTGCCGTTGTCAAACGAAAAAAAGTCTTTCACATGCTATACAGGGCCCAGGGAGAAGATATGGTTTCAAGAATGGGCTACGCCGTTTCACTCGACGGTGTTAGATTCAACAGACTTGAGAAGCCGGTCTTTACTCCCGGAAGTCAATGGGAGCTTTACGGCGTTGAGGACCCCAGGCTAACGGAGCTGGAGGGAAAAGTCTTCATGCAATACACGGCCTATTCTCCTCTTGGTGTACGAATTTCGATGGCTTCAACGACTGATTTTCTCCGCTGGGAGCGTCACGGAGTAATTATCCCGGATGTCGACAACAAGGATGCAGCACTGTTTCCGGAGAAGGTGAACGGACGCTACATTATGTTCCACAGAATCGAACCGGACATGTATCTGGCGTATTCAGACGATCTCAATACCTGGACACGATTCACTTCTATAGCCGGTCCGAGACCCAGCATGTGGGACAATCTGAAGATTGGGGTAGGTGCTCCACCTATCAAAACTAAATACGGGTGGCTTGTACTGTATCACGGCGTGGAAGACACTCCTAGACCTACTTACAGACTGGGGTTCATGTTACTAGACTCAGAGAACCCTGAGAAGGTCATAAAGAGAAGCAATGAACCGATTCTTGAACCAGAAGAAGAGTGGGAAGTGTTTGGAGGCGTCCCAAATGTCGTTTTTTCCGATGCAATGGTGGAACACGAAGGACACTATTATGTTTATTATGGGGCGGCAGACAACCTTATCGCTCTGGCCACAATCGAGAAAGAGGTTGTGATCAACTGGATAAGGAGTTGATTATGTGAGAAGACTACTGCTTGTGGTATTGCTCTCTCTATGTTCATCGGTATTTTCCATTTCGATAGAGTTTGAATCGCTATATAACATTGAAAGAGCATCTGAGCTTCCTATAGTGATGCCTCAAGGTGTCGGGTGGGAGAGCAAGGCCGTATTCAATCCGGCAGCTATAGTTATTGACTCGACTGTCTATCTTCTCTACAGATCGGAAGACTGGGCCGGCACAGGTAGATGGAATGGCACATCAAGGATTGGCCTGGCGACATCGGCAGATGGCTTCGAGTTCTCAAGGCGGTCAGATCCTCTGATTTCGCCAACGGAATCATACGAGATCCCGGGAGGCTGCGAAGATCCTCGAATAGTGAAGATAGACGATACCTATATACTTACCTACACGGGTTATGATGGGGGGAAGGCGAGACTGTGCATAGCCGTCTCAAAGGACTTCGAAGAGTGGGAGAAATTGGGCCCGGTATTCAAAGACGATACCTGGTCAAAGTCAGGCGCAATCGTCCCTGCCAAGATTGATGGGAAGTACTTCATGTACTTTGGAGATTCCTCTATAAAACTCGCTTATTCCACCGACCTCAGAAATTGGACGGTATTTCCCCGTCCCGTATTGGAACCAAGACAGGGTTACTTCGAC
Organism: Mesotoga sp. UBA5825; assembly: GCF_002432955.1. Lineage (NCBI taxonomy): Bacteria > Thermotogati > Thermotogota > Thermotogae > Kosmotogales > Kosmotogaceae > Mesotoga > Mesotoga sp. UBA5825. Next base: position 9,812 of record NZ_DJHG01000021.1, read on the forward strand.
AGCAGACTGATAGAGCCGGGACCGACGCCCATTATAACAGAAGAGGGGATTCTTCTCATATACAACAGCGCCGACTTTTCCACGATCTACAGGCCGGGGGCTGCGCTATTTGATATAAGCAATCCCAGAAAACTTATAATGAGGACTGACAGGTTTCTCGCAGAACCTGAACTTATTTGGGAAAAACAAGGGCAGGTCCCAAACGTGATATTTATCGAAGGAGCCGTAGTTCATGAAGAAAAGCTGATTCTGTACTATGGTGCAGCAGACACCTACATTGGAGCGTTCGTTGTTGATCTTAGTAGCTGAGACTGTGAATCTTTGGTAATGAAGACATCTACAATCTCTTGTTGTCCTTACCGGGGCTCCTTTTCTGGGCCCCTTTCTTCAGCGATTCAATCTCCCTCTTGCTTAGCCTTTTTATGTCACCTGGATTTGGAACAAGAGATATGCCAAGAGTGCCTATAGCAACTCTGACAAGAGTGGAAACCTGTTTGTTGAATACCCTAAGAATCTCCCTAATTTCTCGTTTGTGGCCTTCGTGAATCGTAATCGAATACTTCGACAGATCTTCATCACTTCTGACCAGTCTTATCTTTGCCGGAGCTGTTCTGAATCCATCGGCAAGTGTAACACCAGCCCTCACAGCTTCGATATCCTGATCGGTAAGTCTTCCCTTTATTCCCACGACGTAAGTCTTCTCTATCTCTGAAGAAGGATGAGAAACGAGATTAGCGAGATCACCATCATTCGTCATGATTATTAATCCGCAGCTGTCTTGGTCCAGTCTGCCTACGTGAAATACTCTCTCCTTAATCCTTTCACTTATCAGATCAGCCAACGTCTTTCTTCCACGATCATCGCTCATGGCGCTGAGATAACCAAGAGGTTTGTTAACCAAATATACGACTTTTTCTTCTATGGAAAAGCTTAGCTTACTTCCGTCAAGAAGAATTTCTGAAGACTCCGGAATTACATCAAGTCTCGGGTATGTCTCGATCCTGCCGTTCACCTTCACTCTCCCGTCCAGGATCGCTTGAGTCGACTTCCTTCTCGACATTCCCGTTATCTGTGAGATCATCTCGTGAAGCCTCAAAACTATCTTCCCCCCCGCCAATAGCCAACCCCTGAACAATCTCCGCGAGATCGTCAACCTGGAACAATTCGTAGAAGCGCGAACTGACTTTGTAGAGGTAAGGTCTGCCCGGCAGCTTCGATTTCCTCTTGCCCACAAGTCCCATCTTAGACAGCTCTAAAAGCTGGGCTTGAGAAGACCTTCCTCTTATTAGTTCAACATCATTTCTTGTTAGCGGTCCCTTCACAGCCACAGTCGCCAAAACTTCCATCTGAGTGTCGGTAATGCTCACCAGAGGTCTCACCGATATTTGACTTACATATGACTGAATCGATGCTTTGGTATAGAATCTGAGCCTGCCGTTAACGGACTTAATCATTACACCGTGATCATGTCCTTGGTATTCTCCCTCTAGCTCTTCAAGCAGTAACATAACCTGATTCAGCTTCATACCGATAATCGACGCGATTCTTGACGGCTCAATGCCGCTTCTTGCAGAGAAGATCAGCGCTTCGATAATTGCCTTCTTTGTCAATTCCTCGTTCACTAGACCCTCCTTCTGAGAACGAGAGGCTCTACACTTTCAAGATAGTACCTGTTGAGCTTCAGGAGTTCAAGCACTGCAAGAAAGGAGACAATTACTTCCGATCTGCTTTCGAGATCCATAAGGAACTTGTACAGCTCAATTGTCTCATAGAGCTGTTCTATCTGAAGCATTCGGTCTTCAACGTTTATGCTCTCGGAAACGATTGTATATACTCTTTCTCTTAATACCGTCTCCTTTAGAATGGCTTTGAAAGCTTCCGTAAGTTCGTCCGGAAGATCCTCTTTCCTCTTCTGATCAACTACCGGTTTGGCTGTTGCCCTTTCATAGCTGTAAGCATCGTAGAGCTTTACCCGGAATTCTTTTGACAGGTCCTTTAAGGCCCTATACTCCTCTACGCTTTTGTAGAGTTCTTTCTGCTGATTTTCAAACACTTCGGCTTCATTATTGCTCATTCTGGGGAGCAGAGCCTTGGACTTCATCTCCATGAGAGTTGAAGCCATCACCAGGAAATCGGAAGTCACTACCATATCCAGAGATTTCATCTTGTTGACGTGTGCAATGAACTCGTCTGCTATGACTGTGATGGGGATCGAACGAATGTCTACCCGGTGTTTCCTGACTAAATACACGAGCAAGTCAAGCGGTCCTTCGAATTCAGGGAAACTGAAGACCAGTTCAAGCTGTTCCACCTTCACCACCCCAGCTTAGTTGCTTCAAGAACCCTCTTCATTGTCTCCTTAGCCACTTCTGCAGCTCTTCGATTTCCATCTTCGATTATCTCGGAAAGCTCCTCACAGTTTTCTTTCAGATAGGACAGCCTCTCCCAAACAGGGGAGAGTCTTTCAACCAGGTTCTGCTGAAGGAGTCTCTTACACTCCAAACAGCCGATTCCTGCAGTCTTGCATCCTTGAACGACCCAAGACTTCTCTTCATCGGAGGAAGTGAAAGCCTTATGATAATCCCATACAGGACATTTTTCCGGATCTCCCGGATCGGTTCTTCTCTTTCTCGCCGGATCCGTCATCATCGGAGCAATCATCTTCCAGAGCTCTTTCTCATCCGTATCGATCAGAATGTAGTTCCCGTAGCTCTTGGACATCTTTCTGCCATCAGTTCCCGGAAGCTTGGGCACTTTAGCAAGAATCGGTTCCGGCTCTGGGAACACTTCGCCAAACTGATTGTTGAACCTTCTTGCAATTTCCCTTGTAAGCTCAACATGATAAACCTGATCCTCACCAACCGGAACTCCTGTCGCCAGATACATGAGAATATCCGCTGCCTGAAGAACAGGGTATAGCAAAAACCCTCCACTTGAAAGGTCCTTGTTTGTGATCTGCTCCTTCTGATCCTTGAAAGTCGGCACCCTTTCCAATCTCGAAACAGACACGAGCATAGAGAAATACAGGAACAGCTCCGCGTGCTCCTTAATTGCAGACTGAACAAAGAGAACTGATTTCTCGGGATCTAGACCAACTGAGACGTATGTTCGGACGATGTCAAGACTCCAGTCATAGAAGTTAGAACTTTCATCTATATGGGAAGTGAGGCCATGCCAGTTAGCCACGAAGTAAAAGCATTCATTTCCCTGGTCCTGCAGCTCTTTCCATTTCTCAAGAGTTACGAAATGCCCTAGATGAAGTCTGCCGGTCGAGCGCATGCCACTGAGAACTCGCACTGAAATCCCTCCAAACCGAAAAGCCCGATATACAACTAATATCGATCGTCAACTGCGATCGCAAAGGTATCTACAATGTATTTTAGCACAGAATGATGTTATCATATTCTCAGGACCAATCTAATAATAATCGGGAGGTTACATATGAAATTCAATACCCTTCTCATCATACTCGTTGTTGTTATGGTTGGGATGACTGCAGTCAACATGTTTATGGCATTTAACAACAGACTTGATATTGACACTCTGTCATCCACCAGCAACTATTCATATGACTACGAAGGTCGAGCCACCTTGGATATTGAAACCGAGATCATCTTCAATAAACCAAATCAGATGACACAGTTTCTCGAGCAATACGATAAACCTCAGCAAGAACAGTTCGCAGACTTCCAGGAGTCAATGACCCAGTTTGCAGAGAGCTTCAACCGGGCTATGTATGTAGAGGACTTTCAGTCGACCGCAACGGTTCTCGGTTCTAACAGAGTAAGAGTAATTGAGCATGCCGTTATTTCGGGCTTTGCTGCCGTTGAAGAAGGAGTAGTAAACACTGATATGGGAGATATGGAGTTCGATCTTACAGGGGAAGCCTATTCACTTACTATCTCAATTCCGCCAGGCGCAACGATTATCGAAGTCAATCCCACACCAACAGTTGTAGCAGACGGAAATGTATATATATGGGCAGACACTGGCAAGACGAACTTTCCAAAGATTCAGTTTGCAAGAGGTGAGTGAAGTCAGTCAAGAAGCCAAGTCGTTCCTTTCTCTTCTAAAAGAATCTACCAATACCTCAGTACTAACCGGTGCCGGCGTTTCTGTTGCCAGTGGTATTCCAGATTTTAGAAGTCCCGGGGGCCTATACAGCAAAGTCTCTCCAGAGATTTTCGAACTCAGTTCCTTTATGAAAGACCCTGCTGGTTACTACAAAGTAGCAAGAGAGAGAATACACACCATGGCTGACACAGTACCAAATGCCACCCACATACTTCTAGCGAGACTGCAAGAGATGGGATTGATTCAAACAATCATCACCCAGAATATCGACGGTCTCCTGCAAAAAGCTGGAGCAAGAGATGTCGTCGAGTTGCACGGAACAGTCTCCCTGTTTGATTGTCTTCAATGCAGCAGGAAGTTTGATAGGTCGGAGATGGAGCTCATTCTGGAAAGCGCTGATGTTCCGAAATGCAGCTGTGGAGGCCTAATAAAGCCAAGAATCGTCTTCTTTGGCGAGATGCTTCCCGAGAAGGCTATCAGAAGCTCTGAAGATGCTGCGCTTGCTGCAGATCTGTTTCTCGCATTAGGTTCTTCGCTCATGGTTTATCCTGCGGCTCAGTTTCCGGTAATTGCGAAATCATCTGGCGCCAGAGTGGCAATCGTGAATAGAGATGAGACTGGTCTCGATTATCTGGCCGACCATATTTTTAGGGTCGAACTTGAAGGGTTTTCTAAAGAAGTCATCAGCCTATTGGAAGCAGAATCATGAATCGGTAGTTCCCTGATAAGTCCTTTCTGAACTCGCAAGAGTAACCTTCGATCTCCGAAAAGAGTTTGCGAAGACCGTCCGTCTCGTACTGAGAAATTTCCAGATATACCCTCTTTCCACGCGGGAGGTTCCTGAAAAACTCCCTGTAGAAGTCAAGTCCATCCTTACCGCCGTCAAGGGCAGTCAACGGTTCGTGATTTTTTATGCTGACATCGAGCAAATCGATATCTGTTGTTCTTATATAAGGCGGGTTGGAAACCAAAACCTCGACAGAGTTCAGGTATTCTCCGAGTCCGTTGAGATTGTCTCCGTCAATGAATTTCACGTTAGATATCCCGTTATTTCTGGCATTCTGCTCCGCAAGAGCGATTGCCTCCGTTGAGATGTCGGTCGCGAATACAGTAGCTGAGGGAAGACTTCGCGCAAGAGCGCAGGCTATCGCTCCACTTCCCGTTCCGATATCGGCAAAGACTTTAGAGTCTTTTTCTTCCTCAATAACGATCTCAACCAACTCTTCAGTTTCGCTGCGGGGAATGAGCACACAAGGGGAAAGCTCTAGTCTAATTCCAAAAAAATCTTTGTAGCCAAGCACGTAGTCTATTGGCTCTCCTTTGGCAACTCTTTTCACTGCCGAAAAAAACTCAACGGTCAGAGAAGATTCGATTTCTCTTTTAGTATCAAGAAGCAGATCGACTTCAGTCAGCGATAGGATTTCCTTCGAAAGTAAGAACACAATAAAGCGGGAATTGTCGATTCCCGCTTCACTGAGCCTCTTTATTGATATCTCAATTAGCTCCCTTGATTTCACATTCCAAGAATCTTTCTGACGTCATCACTTGCCATCTCAGGCGTCCATGGTGGGTCAAAGGTAAGCTCAATCTTAACGTCCCCAATTCCCTCGATCTCGCTGACCTTTCTTCTTGCGTCTTCCGTCATCAGTCCGGCAAGGGGACACATCGGCGTCGTCAACGTCATCTTGATTCTCACATCTTTCCCATCCTGAATATTCACGCCGTAAACTAGTCCAAGAGAAACTATATCGAAGCCAATTTCGAGATCATAGACTTCTTCAAGAGCTTTCATTACATCTTCCTTTATGACACTCAATTCATTCTCCTCCATCTGCTTCATAGTATCTTTCTACTATGGCACTTTCTTTGAAAGGCTTAAATTCTTGTTCTTTCCAGACTCTCCATAACAAGTCCTTTTTCTCTTCGATCAGGTTCTTCTCGATCTCTTCCCTCACATCTTCAACACCCTGCGAACCTGCAGGAGAGTATGACTGAAGATAGATAACCGCGTATCTGTTGTCAAGAGTTACAACAGAAGAAAGCAATTCGCCGTCCGTTGGCTTGAAGAGGGACTTAACCAGTTCCGGATTGAGACTTTCAATTTCCTGCCTCGTGAAGCTTCCGGTAACAACTTCGGGAAAAGTGTCGAGAACGGAAGCTGGATTTGCATCTCTCGACGCGGCCTTCCATACAGAATAGGCTTCGGAGAATGAATCGAACAGGAGTACCTTCATGTTCGCTCTCTCTTCCTCCACAGCATACTTGGACGAATTGGCCATGTAATACTGCTCAATCTCCTCTTCTGTAACCGTAGCATTCATGGTGACTGCTTCATAGAGAGCATTAAGAACCTCTCTGTATGCAAGATCCCGGACAACTTTCGCCTCATAGGAACTCAATCCGTCGATGTATCCCCTAAGTATGTAGAAGAGATCTGCATCGGACTTCTCGATCTCCAATTCTGCCAGCGTATCCATAATAGACTTATTCACAACGCTCTTCAATGCTTCTGAGTTGGCCTCAATCCCAGCTTCTCTCGCGTACTGAATAAGAAGAGTCTCTTCAATCAACGCCTCCAGAGAATTCCTTTCATATTCTTCAAGCAACTTCTGACCGGCTTCCGTATTCAGAAGCATCTCAGAAAACAGAGGATCTACTTCTTCGATTCTTTTTGATATTTCAGTGTAGTTAGGCAGAACTTTAGAAAGAAAAGCGTCCATGGTGATAATCTCGCCATTTACCCTGGCGGCTATCCCACTCCCGGATAAATCCTCCGTTTGCGCGAATGTTGCTACAGTGAGTAACATAATAATCAGGGCAGCGATCAGCAGCTTCTTCAATTTGTACCCTCCTTCGCTTTTTCCCACAGGTGATTAAGCTCATCTATGGTCATGCTTTCAATATCCAGACCGTATCTCTCAATATGACTCTCCATCTCGTGAAAACGGTTCACGAATTTCTCTGTCGATCTTCTCAAAGCTGATTCAGGATCAACCTCGAGAAATCTCGATAAATTAGCAACTGTAAAGAGAAGGTCACCGATTTCCTCTTCAATCTTCTTTTTATCTCTTTCCTTTATAGCACAGTCCAGCTCTTCAATCTCTTCATTCAGTTTGTCGCGCGGACCATTCATATCTTCCCAATCAAATCCAACAACCGATGCATTTTCCTGAACCCTGCGGGCCAAACTAAGTGCTGGCAGCGCTTTGTTGACCTTGCCTATTGAAGAAGCGGGAGACTCATTTCCTCCCTTTTCCTTCGCTTTGATCTCTTCCCATTGGCGATAGGAGTAGCCTTTCGAATCGGAAAAGACGTGGGGATGCCTTCTGATAAGCTTTTCAGTCAACATACTGACAATATCCGTTATAGAAAACGCCCCTCTTTCGGCAGCAATCTGAGCGTGGAAGACTATCTGAAGGAGAACGTCGCCAAGCTCTTCTGCCAACTCATTGTCATTCCCTTTGTCTATAGCATCGAGAACCTCATAAGCCTCTTCTATCAGGTACGGTTTCAAGGACCTATGAGTCTGTTCTATATCCCATTCACAGCCTCCGGGAGATCTCAACTTCTTCATTGTTTCGATTAGTCTTACCCATTCGCTTTCCTCAAACTCGTCTCTCAATTCTTTGCCTCCATCTCAACCATGCCCGCTCTAAAAAGCCTTGCTCTGCCAACTCCCTCTTCATTTGACCAATGCGTTGCCAATTCCTTTGTGATCAGCTCTCTTATCGGCCTGAATGTCAATCTGTGCCACGTTGTTGGTCCGTATTTTCTCAGAGCCTGCAGATGTTTTTCTGTGCCATAACCCTTATGACTTCGATAGCCATATTCAGGATACAGAATGTCCAAAGAATCCATAATTCTATCTCTGAACACCTTTGCTACAATCGAGGCACTGGCTATCGATGCGCTCCTTCTATCTCCTCCGACTATGCACTCTCCCTTAACATCTAGATTAAGCGACTTTCCATCAACCAGAACGTAATTGGGCCTTTCGGATAAATTGTTCAGAGCCCTATTCATTGCAAGCCTTGTTGCAGCAAGAATGTTCAACAAGTCAATCTCCTCAGGCGACGAGACCCCAATACCAACTATAGAAGCCTCCATCACTCTATCGTATAGATACTCTCTTTCTTTTCTGCATAGAGCCTTGGAATCATAGACACCGTCCACAGGTTCGAGCGTAATGACTGCGGCGGCTACAACCGGACCTGACAGAGGACCTCTTCCCGCTTCGTCAACTCCGGCAACTGTTATGTAATCCTCTCTATATGAGACATCGAACCTTGTCAAATCGGCGAGCTCTCTTTCAGCTGATTTCATACTGAGATTATACATCACCATTCGGCGGCCTTCAGTCACCGTTATTATGCAAGTATAACCGTGAATGAACGCCACCAACGCTAGAATCAGTCATAACCCTGGTTAAGATGATGATATAATCTCTTGAGTAGTAACGGTTTCTTTCAACCAATACAAAGGGTTTGGAGGTGTAGTGATGTCCGGAAATGAAATCGAAAAGGAAGATGCAGCAGTTCTGGAGAAAAACCTGAGAACGATTTCTACGAGGATTAGAAGGGAAGGAAGAAAGGTTCTGAGGGACTTCCCGATCACTCCGGCCCAGTTCGATGTCCTGCAGGTCCTTTTCTTCAATGGAGAAAAGAGGATGAGTGACATCAGTCGCTGGCTTGGAATAACCAAGAGCACAACAACAGGTCTTGTGAAAAGGCTTATTGATGCTGATTTGGTAGAACGAAGACGTTCCGACAAAGATAGGAGATCATTCATAATCGACATTTCCGATTCTGGAAGAACACTTATAGAGAACGTTATCGATAGAAGAGTAGAGTACCTGAAATCGGTAATGACTGAAATAAAGTCCGATCAGGTAAAGGCTCTCGAGGTAATCGTCAAGAATCTTATAGAGATAATGGACTCTAAGAAAGCAAACGAATAATCGTCTGGAGGTATTCATGAAGAGAAAGAGTATTATTATAACTGGACTAATTCTCGTTTCCCTTGCAGCAACAATCTTTGCAAGCACCGTGAGAATTAAAGGGGATACTGTTCTGGGGTCGCTCCGAAAAGATGTCTTTACTTTTATAGGTAACGTGTCGATAAATAAGGATGGAGACATTTACGTAGAGACTCCTCTTGCAACGGCCACGAAAGGCACAACTGACTGGGAAAGCTTTGTGACTGAAGGGGAGACATTCGTCAAGTTTCAGACCGGTGAGGCAACCGCCTCTTCCCTTGATTACAACCTTGATAAGTCAACCGGCATACTTGTCGGAAATGTTGAAGCGATGATCTACTCAAAGGAAGAAGATGGAAAAAACATAAACATTTATCGGACAGAGATTCTCAACTTCGATCAAAAGAGCGAATATTACGAGGGTTTCGCGAAGGAGACCGAAGAGGCAACTCCCGAACTTATCTTCATCGATTACAAGGGCGACCTCAACGTTGATACCCTTTACTTCGAATACTTTGGAGATACGGGACTCCTGAACCTTAAAGGAAGCGTTTTCGTAGATGACTTCAAGAATAGTAGGAAGATCTGGGCCAGTGAACTGATTTACGATACAAATGACGATTCATTCGAAGGAAAGAGTGTGGAGATAGAGCTTGTTTTCTAGCAGGAGGAAGAGACAATGATTGATGTAAGGTTGATTCGAGAGAATCCGGAGATTGTTAGAAAGGGCCTTGAACAGAGGTGTATGAGCTCCGAACTACTGGACGAAATTGTGAATCTTGAGTCAAGGAGACGAGAGGCTCTTCAAATTGTGGAGCAAAAGAAGGCCGAAAGAAACAGTATATCCTCGGAAATTGCCCGCGCCAAGGCCAGTAAAGACCAGAGTCTTGCTGCTTCTCTGATGGAAAGGGCAAAGGAGATTTCGTCTGAAGTCAAGGACCTGGACAACCGAACTTCTCAAATTGACGAAGAGCTTAGAGAGAAACTCCTGTATCTTCCGAACATCCCCTCAAGCACGACCCCTGTAGGAAAGGGCGAGGAAGACAATGTAGTTCTCAGATTCTGGGGTGAACCGAGAAAAGTTGATTTCGAAATCAAAGCTCACTGGGATTATGGTCCGGACACAGGACTGATTGACTTCGAAAGGGCTGCCAAGATTTCTGGAGCGAGATTCACTATTCTTAGGGGAGATCTCGCAAGGCTTGAGAGGTCAATTGCGAATTTCATGCTAGACCTCCACCACTCGAAGGGATACGAAGAAGTTGCCCTTCCTTTCATGGTGAAGAGGGAGACAATGCAGGCAACAGGTCAGCTTCCCAAGTTCGAAGACGAGGCTTACAGGATAGATCCCGATGATATGTTCATGATACCGACGGCCGAAGTGCCGCTGGTGGCACAACACATGGATGAAATAATAGATAGCGATCTTCCAAAGAAGTACACTGCCTACAGCGCCTGCTTCAGAAGAGAAGCCGGATCTTATGGAAAGGACGTAAGAGGAATGATAAGGGTCCATCAGTTTGACAAGGTGGAGCTCGTCTGGTTCACTCATCCCGACAAGTCCTATGATGCGCTGGAGAGTCTCACTGCCGATGCCGAGGACGTTTTGAAGAAGCTTGAACTCCCTTACAGAGTTGTATCTCTCTGCACCGGAGATATCGGATTTGCATCAGCCAAGACATACGATCTTGAAGTTTGGTTGCCTTCATACAATACATATAGAGAGATCTCTTCCTGTTCAAATGTTGAAGACTTCCAGCCGAGAAGGGCAAACATCAGATTCAGAGACGACGATAACAAACTGAGGTTCGTGCATTGCCTGAACGGTTCGGGACTTGCAGTTGGAAGAACTCTGGTTGCAATAGTGGAGAACTACCAGAGAGAGGACGGAAAAATCGTTGTTCCCAAAGTGCTCGTGCCGTATATGGGACAGGAGGTTATCGGTTAATTGCCGAATGCTTACTTTGTATTGGCAGAAGGTAACACGGTCACTCTTGACAGCGATGAAACGAAGCACCTTAAGGTGATGAGGGCTAATCCGGGAGATGAACTGATAGGTATCGACGGAAGGGGAACTATCTACAGATTCGTTCTTAAAGAGCTGGGAAAGTCGAGTAGTTCTGGAAAGATAATCGAACGAGAATACATAGAACGAGATAAAAAAAGAGTAACTATAGCCGTGGCATCAACGAAGTGGCCACGGCTTCGCATTCTTATTGAGAAAGCTACTGAACTCGGAGTCGATAGAATAGAAGTCTTCAACAGTGTGAGGTCAGTCTCGAGACTAGACGAAAGCAAGACCGCAAAGCTCCTGACCGTAGCCAAAGAGGCCGCAAAACAGAGTGTGAACCCTCGTGTTCCCGAAGTATCTGTTCTGAAGAGTTTCGCCTTGGAAGGATCGCGTAATCTGCTTCTTGACTTTGGAGGAAGAGCAATTAGGGAGATGCAAAAAGATCTTGCTGAGGAACGTAATCTAAGAGTGATTGTTGGACCTGAAGGAGGTTTTACTCAGAAGGAGATTGCGCAGTTGACCGATCATTGCACTTCTATCTCTCTCGGTAGTAGAACGCTTAGAGTGGAGACAGGTGTTATTGTCATTCTAAGTATTATCAATTACTTTCTTGGCAGAATATAGGAGGAAGATGATGATCTTTTCACTGACATTGAATGCAGCGCTGGATAGATTTCTCTACACAGAAAGACTTACAGAAGACGATACCGTAAGGGTAGAGAGAGTGAAGGATTACCCCGCCGGAAAGGGAGTAGATGTGTCTCGAGTAGTAAACGAACTGGGTGGTCACTCTGTATCAATTGCCTTTCTTGGTGGACACACCGGAAAGATAGTAGAGGAAATGCTGGATGAAGAAGGTGTTGTTTATGCAACGGTAAGAAGTGATAAGGAGACGAGAACGAACATACTCATTGAAACGAAAAAAGGACAGTACAGGTTGAGTCTTCCGGGACCTGTTATCTCCAACAGAGAAGTAGACAAGCTGTTCAAGACGGTCGATATTCTGCTTAGAAAGGATGACTATCTGCTATTATGCGGAAGTGTTCCAGAAGGAGTCAGCAACGATATTTACAGGCAGCTGTGTTCAAGAATGAGGGGTATTGGTGTCAACGTCTATATTGATTCCGATAAAGAACCTTTTTCTGAAGGAGTTAAGGCTGGTCCCAAAGGAATAAAGCCGAATACACACGAACTTCAGAGGTTGCTGAAACGAGACTTGAAAGGAGAGTCCGACCTCAGAAGGGCAGTTCAGGAAGTTTCTGAAAAGTACTCGATCGAGGAAGTTCTTCTTACTATGGGTGGAAAGGGAGCTCTTGCACTTCTGAGCGGCAGCCTCTATAGAATAAACGTTCCTGAAGTTCCTGTAAAGAGCGCAGTTGGCGCCGGCGACTCATTCCTTGCCGCCTACTGCATGTCCAGAGAGCTGGGAGAAACAGCAGAGGTTGCGTTGAAAATGGCTGGAGCTGCTAGTTCTGCGGCTGTTATGACTCCGGGTACTGAACTCTGCAAGTACAACGATGTTATTGAACTCCTGCCAAGAATCGAAGTAAAAAGGCTATGATGACTTTCAGCGCGTACCATCAACGTTTCTGCCTGCTTCTTGAAGGTTCCGTGTCTCCTTCATAATGAGAAGGGCGATCGATGTAATAAAGAAAATTTCTCGGTTTTCCTCAAAAGAAAGGGCAAGAAATCAAGTGTTATTGATGGTCTAGTAGAATCTTCTTTGAAAGGTTCCTCCTTGATTCGAAAAGCAAAACAATCGAAGAGACAGAAACAGAAGATATTCTGTATTTCAGCAGAGTCTTTGCGGAAGAGAGAAGCTTTCCGAAGAAACTTCTGAGGAGTATAGCGCTCTATTTCTGTTTTCTCTTGCAACCTTCACTCGCTGCACGTGCTTCCGAGCTTCGTGAGAAAGAAGTATCTTCGGACCGGAAAGGACTTGATAGTTTCCTGGGGCACGACAGACAGGTTATTGACAAACTCGCACAGGCAGGGATCATCCGAACTGACCAGATGATCGAAGCTGCATTTACTCCAGAACTTAGGGAAAGCCTATCTCAACGGACAGGCATCGAAATTCACAAGATAATAGAAAACTTGAAACTTTCAGATCTCTCGCGGTTGAAAGGGATGAAAGGCGTACGGGCAAGACTGTACTATGAGGCAGGTGTGGGTGTTTGCTGCAGAATATAAACAGTGTGGGTACACTTGACAATCTCTCTTCTTGGGAATCGGAACAACTGAGGCTAATGCTGATTTATTTCGTTGAGAAGACTGGCTTTGAAGGAATTCCGCCTCTACCGAAGGAAGTTAGCAGCACTATCGAAGCTGCCAGAGCAATTGGAAGACTCGTCTTATACTGATTTTCCATTTCTTCATTGAACCATTTGACTCCACCAAGTTGATAACCAAGTCTCCAGGTTTCTATTTGGATCATGATAATTCCTATCAAAAAGCCACTCCCTTCGCTAATGTATAATCTTGCATACACGGAGGAGGTGAAGGGATGGTTAAGGATACCGTATTGAAGGAAGATTACGTCGATTGCGTCAATTCTGTTATAGATTACATTGAAGAGAGTCTGTCAGCTCAAGTTACTATCAGCGATCTCTGTGCAAAGACATTCTACTCGCCTGTTCATCTTCAGCGAATCTTCCTCCATACAGTTGGCGAAACCATCGGACAGTATCTCAAGGGTAGAAGGCTTAGCGAAGCGGCTGATAGGCTAGCAACAACTTCAATGCCAATACTCGAAATTGCTCTTCAGTTCGGATATGATTCCCAAGAATCCTTCACCAGAGCATTCAGAAGCAAGTATTTTATTACCCCGGGAAAGTATCGAAGACTCTAACTTCACTTCGCCGTTACCCAGAAGAAGAGACTTCACAGGAGAGACATTTTGAGTCTTGAGGGAGGGATAAGAATGGAACCGAAAATCGTTCACAAAGAAGCATTCAAGGTAGTAGGCCTCAAGTATTGGGGAAACGATCCGGCGAATAATTGTCCGAAGCTCTGGCGTGATTTCATGGAGAGATACTCAGAGATCGAGAATGTTATACCTTCACAGGAGCACTACGGAATAATGTGCACCAGGGAAGAGGATTTCGTTGACGGTAAGTTCGACTACATTGCTTCCGCAGAAGTTTCAAGCCTGGACAAGATACCGGTGGGAATGGTGGGGGCCGAGATACCCGAGGCAACTTACGCTGCCTTTACCCACAAGGGAAAGCTCGACTCACTACAGGATACTTAACGAGTACATATACGGCAAGTGTTTCAGAACTCCGAGTATGAACCTGTCGGACTGAATGAGTTTGAGCTATATGATGGGAGATTCACGGGAGAAGAAGACTCGGAGTTCGATATCTATATACCTTTCAAGAAGAAACAATAAACAAGAAAGAGGGGGACTGGAATACCAGTCCCCCTCTTTCTTAGACGTCAGATATTATGCTTCTTGAGGAATTCCTCGATTATGTCCTCCAAATCGGGCTTCCCAATTTCCTGAAGCTCGTAGCCTATCCTAACTGCCGGTTTCTTTATGTCGATGACTCTTCTCAAGTCTATCGGGGTTCCAATTATGACGAGATCAACGTCTGCCTTGTTAATGGTCTCCTCAAGCTCCTTCATCTGCTTTTCGCCATATCCCATGGCCGGAAGGATTTGATCCAAGTGATTGTACTTCTCGTAAGTCGCAATGAGTGATCCAACTGCATACGGTCTTGGATCGACTATCTCTCCAGCACCGAATTTCTTGGCAGCTACCCAGCCGGCCCCATATCTCATTCCACCATGGGTTAGAGTCGGTCCGTCCTCAACAACCAGTACTCTCTTGCCCTTTATTTCAGATGCCTTGCCCCCCTCTACTGTGATCGGTGAAGCACCATCGACAACGATTGCATCGGGGTTGTGTTTCGCAATATTCTGTCTGACGGTATCGATGTCCTCCGGAGAAGCGGTTTCTTCCTTGTTGATAACGATTACATCGGCCATCATCAGATTTGTGAAGCCGGGGTAATATGTAGTCTCGTGACCGGCTCTGTGAGGGTCAACTACAGTGATAAATAGATCTGTCTTGTAGAAGGAAAAGTCGTTGTTTCCGCCATCCCAGATAATTACGTCTACATCTTCTTTTTCTGCTTCTCTGAGGATCGCCTCGTAGTCAACGCCTGCGTAGATAACTGCTTTACGGTCTATGTGAGGCTCATATTCTTCTCTTTCTTCTATCGTGCATTCGTGTTTGTCGAGATCCGAATAATCGGCGAATCTTTGAACCTTCTGCTTCACAAGGTCTCCATATGGCATGGGATGTCTTATCGATACAACTTTCTTTCCCTTTGCCCTCAGAATGTCTAGGACCCTTCTCGTTGTCTGGCTCTTGCCACAACCTGTTCTAACTGCGCAGATAGAGATTACCGGTTTCGAGGATTTGACCATCGTCTTGCTCGGACCAAGAAGTACGAAGTCTGCTCCGTGAGCATTGGCTATTGCCGCCCTCTCCATAACATATTGATTCGGAAGGTCGCTGTATGCAAGCACTACCTGATCGATCTTGTGCTCGTCAATCAACTTTCCATAGTCATCTTCTGGCAATATCGGGATGCCGTTAGCATAGAGCCTGCCTGCGAGTTCCGCAGGATACTTCTTTCCATCGATACCGGGAATCTGCGTTGCCGTGAAGGCTACAACTTCGAATTCGTCATTATCCCGATAATAAGTATTGAAGTTGTGAAAATCGCGTCCTGCGGCGCCGAGAATCAAAACCCTTTTCTTTTCCAATTTCTACACCTCCGTTTTTATTTAAACTATCCATCAAAATTCTACATTCAAAAGAGCCAATGTACAAAAAAACTCAATTCTCCCACAAACCGATAGAGCTTAATAAATCGCTCCAACTGATCTTATACGCAAGTATGCGTAAGTATGCGCCAGTTTATCCGCCGTTGGCAGCATTGATTATGAGAACTCTTGACTTGGCCGGAATCAACTCTCCCTGCCTTACCAGACGGCCATTCACCATAACCAGAACTGAGACTCTCCCGAGTCGAGTCTCCTCTAAAAGTTCTCCATATGTCAAATCTCTGTCGAAATCCCACTTCCTGTCTCCGTATACAACTTCCAAGAGAGTCACCTCTTCGCTTTAGAACAGATCGGGCAGTCTTCCCTGCGCTCAACCGATATTTCCTCGAATCGGTTTCTCTTCAGATCGAAAGAGAAGACTTCACCTTCATAAGGTCTTTTGTTGAGGTAGCTTATCACGATTGCTGCTTCAAGCAATCCGCCGAAGTAGCTGGCAAACGGCAGTATTCCTTTGGGAGCAGCGGTATCCTTTCTGTTGTCGCCCATGAAACACCTGTAGCATGGCGATTCTCTATCCCTAAACATAGCATAGCCGCTGAAGCCTTCGACTCCAGAATCGACGAAAGGGACTCCATTTCGATAGCACGAATCGTTTATCAGATACCTGGCATCATAGTTGTCAACACAGCTGACAACAATATCCGGTCTTTCAGATCTAATTAGCTCCGGATCAAACTGCTTCCGATAAACTTTTGCGCTTACTCCACTGTAATACTGTGAAATCTTTCGCTCAATAACACTTGCTTTTGAAAGACCTATATCTCCATAATCGTACAAAATTTGTCGGTGCAAATTGTTAAGCTTCACTTCACCGGGCTCAACAATGCAAACATCATCAACCCCGCTATCAAGCAAGGTCTTTATTAGGGGACACCCTAATCCACCTGCTCCAATAACCATCACTCTGCCCTTTCTAATTAACCTGTCAAGACTTACTGGGAGTTCTTTTACGGGGGCTGCGCTCGACGCGTCACTCATCAACTGGAAGAATACATTTGCGGCGATCACCGGAGCGTATATTAACGGTAGAGTGTGAGGAAAAGCAACAATCTTCTTCCCTTCATCTTCTTCAATGCTTATCTCGTCCCCGTCAATGAATTCTATTGTAGCTTTCTGCCTGTAGATCAACGGAGAGTAGAAGGGAAGGATTTTCTGCCTGGGAAAGTCTCCAGTAATCCCGGATAGGCCGCTCCTTATCAACAATTCAGCTATTCGTTCTTCTATCTCACTTGATAGTCCACCGAATGTCTCCCCGGCAAGTCGAAGAAGCAAAGGCTTAGTCACTCCTTCTACAAGTAACTGACGCTCATACCATTTGAAAAGAAAACCTCTCTCTATGTCCATAAGCATCCCTCCAAAGAACTCCGGCTAGCTTTAAGTATAACAAATAAACCTTAATGTCCAGATTGAGAGTCATAATCTTCAAGGGGGTGAAAGTATGAGATACAGAGTAAGGAGTTGTCTCTTCCCAACAAGATACTCGGATAACTGGGAGACGGTTGAAAAACTCCAGCTGCACGAATCGCTTTCTGAAGGTAAATTCAAGCCCTCATCGTCATCAAGGCCTTCCGAGCCAGCCTCCTTAGATCCCGATTACTGGCAGAAAGTTGAGCAACATCTTGAAGAAACCTACTTTGGAAACTCTTTCAGGAGTATTCCCAAGAGCATCCTCGAGGAGTTCATCACAACTGTCCTCAGCTTACCTGACAGATACGTTTACATAGAAAGAAGCAATCACATGTCGGGGATGTAACCCTTGAATTGAGCCCTGTAGAGTCTCGCGTAGTGCCCACCCTTCTCGAGAAGCTCGTCATGAGAGCCTCTCTCAATTATTCCGTCACTTGTTATGACAACTATCTCGTCTGCATTCTTTATCGTTGAAAGCCTGTGAGCAATTACCAGTGTGGTACGGCCTTTTGATAAGGCTTCCAGAGACTCTTGTATCTTGAGTTCCGTTTCATTGTCAAGAGCAGAGGTAGCCTCATCCAGTATCAGAAGCGGAGGATTCTTGAGAAATACCCTGGCAATTGAAATTCTCTGTTTCTGACCACCTGAAAGCATTACGCCTCTTTCGCCGACATACGAATCGTACCCATTTTCCAGGCTCAGAATGAAGTCATGGATATTTGCTCTCTTAGCCGCTTCAACTATCTCTTCGTCTGTAGCGTCGCCCTTGCCATACGCGATATTGTCACGAATGCTTCCTGCAAAAAGGAAAACATCCTGCTGAACTATCCCTATATGGCTTCTTAAGGAATGCAGAGTCACATTTCGTATATCTATTCCGTCTATAGTGATCTTTCCGCTATTGACATCATAGAACCTCGGTATCAGATGACATAACGTTGTCTTCCCTCCCCCAGAAGGGCCGACAAGAGCCACCATTTCTCCTGCTGGAATATGAAGGCTGATATCCTTCAGAACGTTTTCTCCGCCGTCGTATGCGAAAGATACCCCCTCTACTCTTACATCTCCCCTGACATCTGTCAGTTCAATAGCGTCAGGAGAATCGGTGATACTGGATTTTGTCTCCATTATCTCTACAAACCTTTCAAATCCAGACATACCGTCTTCATATTGCTGAGCGAACTGCATAAGTCTTCTTATAGGCTGCAAGAAGAGGTCCACATATAGAAAATAGGCGACAAAGGCGCCAATCGTTATCTCGCCTGAGTAAGTCAAATAACCTCCAAGAGCGAGCACGGTGACCTTGAGCATGTTCATCATCAGGTCGATACCGGTTGTCATCTCAGCCATTGATTTGAATGCAAACTGTCTCGACTCTTTGAACTCCTGATTCCCAAGATCGAACTTGTTCTTTTCGAATTCCTCGTTGGTGAACGATTGTGCAACCCTTATTCCCGAAATACTGTTTTCCAGTTGAGCATTCACATTGGCAATCTTCTTCCTCACGAGTCTGAATGCCCTTGCCATCTTCTGCCTCTTCTTGATTCCGTACCAAATCATGAAAGGTATGTAAGCAAAGACCACAAGAGTGAGCCTCCAGTCATTCTGCATGAGAATGACGAAAGCTCCGACCAGAGTGACGACCGAAATGAAAAGATCTTCAGGCCCGTGATGAGCGAGTTCAGTTATCTCTCTCAGGTCATTGACGATTCGCGACATTATCTTTCCTGTTCTTACCTTGTCAAAATAACTAAAAGAAAGAGTCTGGAGATGGGAGAAGATATCCTTTCTCATGTTGTATTCCATTCTTACTCCCACAACATGACCCCAGTAGTTGACAATGTAGTTGAAGACGGCCCTCAATATGAACAGCATCGCCATAATCACTGAGATGATCACTATACCTCTCATATTCCCTGATGGTATATAGTTGTCAAGCGCTAATGTGGTGAATCTAGGGAACACCAGATCTATTCCAGCGATCATAAAAGCACAGGCCATGTCAAGTATGAAAAGCCTCAAATGTGGCCGATAATAGGCTATGAACTTTCGAATCATTGTAGGCCTCCTATGTAGTAAGGTAAGCGTCTCAATTCTACATTAGAAAGATCTAGATAACAAGGTTGAAAGGAATCTTCTGAATAGTTGAACTTGAATGGCCCTTTTAGATAGTTCTTCTGAACTCTCTTGGCAAGACTAGATCGCTACCTTTGCTGTTAGAATGAGAAGGAGAGTTAAGAAAAACAGGAGGGAAATCTTGTGCCAAGAGTAGCTGTTTTTATCCAAGAGCCGGTATGGTAGCTCGGAAAAGTATGCGACGTGGATTGCAGAAGAACTGTAGGCAGATCTGTTCGCTGCAGATAGTTTCGATGCCAAGAAGTTTCATAGTTACGAATGTGTTGTCTTCGGCGGCTCTCTCTATGCGAGCGAGCTTATTGGTATAAATGTGATAAATGAGAACTTCGAAACCTTAAGAAATAAGAAGGTAGTTCTCTTCTCGGTAGGAGCATCACCGGCAAGACCAGAAGTACTAGAAGAGATTAAGCTCAAGAACTTAACTCCTGAAATGATATGCCATGCAGAATTTCATCACCTAAGGGGGGCTTTGACTTCAATAAACTGAATATCAAAGACAAAATCCTCATGTCTCTCTTGAGATTAAAGCTTAAGATGAAGAAGAGGCACGGACAAGAATTTTCCGACGATGAAAAAGGCATGCTTGCTGCGTATGAAACGGCCGTCGATTTAACAAAAAGAAAGGCGATCGAACCAACTGTCGAGAGTGTTCGAGAATATCTGGCAGAAAGCACTTGAGACTAAGCGATTTGCCGCATAAGATCAGCTCACCGTGAATCTGTTGGATGAATCAGTAAATGAATTGGCTAAGATTTGCTTCAGAAATCAACAATTGAGGGATATTTGTGTCGAGTTTCTTTCGATCCCATCAGCCTGGAATTTCCTTAGTGGAGTNNCAGTGATTTACCGCACTCATGTTAACAATAAATGGCTAGTCAGTTATGACGTAAAATTTAGCTGAAATTGGTGAGATTGGAGGTACTATGTCAAGGATCAGAAAGCTTGAAGAGATTACGTTGAACTCCTGGCCCGCCGCCTACAGCAGGTTGAGGGATGGATGGATAATGAGATACGCCGGCGGATACACAAACAGGTCAAACTCAGTATATCCACTATATGATTCTCACGAATCTCTTTCTCATAAGATCGAAGAGGTCAGATCATTTTACCGTTCCAGGGATCTGCCTCCAATGTTCAAATTGACACAGGAGTCTAAGCCGGTCTTCCTTGACAAAACCCTTGAAGAGATGGGCTTTCAAGAGATAGACAGGGCTCTCGTCATGACTAAGACCTTGGACAGCAAAAGGTTAGATATCTCCGATCTCGATATCTTCCCAACACCGGAAGAAAGATGGCTCGACATCTTTTTCTCACTTAACAAGAGAGCACGGGGTAATAAGTCTTGGGCAAAGAAACTTCTTTCGATGCTAATATCCGAGAGCTTCTTCGTGCTACTCAAGAAGGAGGGAAACGATGTTGGTTGTGGTTTGGCAGTCATTGAAGGAGACCATATAGGATTATTCGGAATAGCTGTCCTCGAAACTGAAAGGCGAAAGGGTTATGGAATACAGATAACCGAGAAACTGCTGGAACTCGGAAAGAAAAGGGGCGCTAGAATCGCCTATCTTCAAGTAGACAAACCTAACATAAATGCAATAAGACTCTATTCAAGAGTCGGGTTTAAGATGGAATACGAGTACTGGTACAGGGTTGATAAGTAGATGCTGCATACCATAGACCTTTTCAGCGATTTGACCTCCGGCGAAATAGATGAAATACTTGTTGGCTCTCGAAGGATGCACTCTTCAAGCAACCAGGTCTTGTACACTCCCGATGATCGGTGCGATTCGCTAAGTCTTGTTCTCGAAGGCAAACTCCGAATATCGAAGTTTTTGCCTTCAGGCCAGGAACAGATTATGAACCGTCTGGAAAAGGGGCAGATGTTCGGCGAGGCGTTGGTTTTTGCAGGAAGAAGGTATGCTTCTTATGTGGTTTCAGAGGTGGATTCGGAGATTCTCAACATCCCCAAGAAAGTGCTTCTGTATCCTTTCAAGAATCAGTGCTTTCTTCTCACTTATCTCAGAAGCATTTCCGAGAAGATCTTGAATCTGTCAAGCATAATCGAGATTCTTTCACTATCCACTGTGAAGAAAAAGATCGCCAGTTATCTGCTTGAATTATCTCTTGAAAAGGACTCCCAAACTTTGAAGCTTCCCTGCACAAAGAAGACTCTGGCCAGTCTAATAGGATCAACGAGAGAGGTGGTGTCCAGAAACTTCTCGGAACTTGAAAGAGACGGGATCATTTCCATGCCTGATAGAAACACAGTGGAGATAAGGAATCTCAAGCGCCTGGAAAACTTGCTTTTCGACTAACTCTCAAGAAGTTTTTCGAGATACTCTTTTACTCCGTAAAGATCTTCGAAAACATCTTTCGAGAAAGACAAATCTAGATGGGCATTCTCTTCATTTCTAACACCCAGCACTTCCATTCCAGCTCTAACGCCACTTCTTATTCCATTTGGCGAGTCTTCAACAACAACACACTCTTCAGGCTTGACTCCAAGAAGCTCCGCAGCTCTGAGATAGATAATAGGTGAGGGTTTAGATTCATGAACTTCATCACCACCCACAACTACCTCGAAGTAATCGAGTACGTTAATCTTTCTCATAAGTTCCTCAATGGCGGCCCTCTCTGTAGATGAAGCTATGGCCAGCTTAACCTTTTCCGACAGGTAAGCGAGAAGGTCGATCAACCCGGGATTTGGTTCTAGAGTCTCCCTTGCAAGCTTCATGTACCTTTCCATGTATCTTCTGCCAAAGTCCTCAGGTTTCATATCTAGTCCCGCCGTTTCTACAACGACCTTCTGGGTCTCTGTCATCTTCAGACCCATCTGCTTTTCAAACAACTCAACACTTATCTTACCGCCCAGCTCGGTTACCAGTTCCGTACATGCCTTTCTATAGACTTTTTCCGAATCGATAATGACCCCGTCCATATCGAATACTACCGCTCTAATCATCTTTTCTCCCTTATGTTCAACAGATTTCTAATATCTGCAGCTGCCCTACTTATGGTCTCTTTTCTTACGTAGATGACGCTGTTAAATGGGTCCACATCTATCAACGATGACTTGAAAAGAAGACCAATGTGATAGGAGATAGTCGACTTTGTAAGTCCAGTGAACTCAACTAAATCTCTCTGCAGGGCGGGCTCGTTATTCAACTTCTTCAAGATCTTGAAACGGGTTTCATCTGACAAGACTTTCAGAAGACTCCTCAACCTTACCTCTTTAGGTATTCTGCCCGAGAAATCTTCAGTAACTTCTTCAAGACCCATTATAAGGAGGTGGAACGTCGGATAGGTCATTACACCGGAGTTTGTGTGGGGCACAGAGTTCTGAAGTGTTATATACAAGGGTTTGGACTCGTCCAGCGTTATGCCATAATAGTCTAGATAGTTCGAGAATGCATCTCTAATCCTCTGAGGAGAACTGTTCTCCACGTACCCTTTTACAAGCCGCATGTTAAGCTCCCTCAATCCACTGCGCTCATAGTAATTCAGGATTTTCAGCGTATTGGAAGAGAGGAAATCCATTGCGGTCTTCGGGAAGAAAAGCAGCTGGTTTATGAACCATACTGTGTCAGCACTTATTCCGCCGATTGCCTCTATAGCCTGCGAGACCTTCTGAGGGTTCTCATGGATCATACGATTAAGTTCATCGTGTGAAATCTTCAGTCTTCTTTCGGCAAAGACACGAATGAATCGATCTCTTATCAGCTTTACGCCTTCCTCAGCTATGTTTAGGCTTTCCTCTATTGTTACGAACATTCCGTCCTGCAGCTTCTGCCTAATTGGAAAGAGTATGGGAGCCATCACACCTAATTCATTCATGAAGGTAATATACATCCTTGTTGACCATTCTGTGTCTCTCAACAAATCCCCTCTGAATTCCATCAGCTGCGTTGATGGCTCATAATCAACTCCGAGTGTCTTAAGCACCTTCTCAACCGGACCAGTGTTGAGCGAGAATTGAATGGCCATCGTCAGATCGTATATCTCGAAGTATCCTGTAATCAATTCCATTACTCTTCACCCTCTTCGTACAGCGTTTCCAATCTCTTAAGTATCTTCTCGAGACGCTCTTTATTAAGTGAAAAGTACACCCTTCTGTGATCCTTACGACTCGTGACAAGAGCCAGCTCACCCAATGTAGAAAGGTGGTAGGAAACGGTCGCCTTCGACAAACCCACAATTCTCGCAAGCTCATCTACGTATTTCGGCTCGTCGGATATCGCCTTAAGAATCTGCATCTTTGTCTGATCGGAAAGATTTCTAAGAAATAATCTGAGAGTGTTGTCGGTTACCACAGGATTCATGATCTCTTCAATCTGTTTCAGGTGCTCACTGAAAACTATGAGTTGGATATCGCAGGCGCTGGCGAACTTGAGGCCCGAATACTTGAGAGTGTTCTGAAATAAAAGGTGAAGAGGCAAATCTTCCCTGGGCCTTATACCGTAGAATTTCAGGAAATCCTCCGCAACTTCCTCGTACTCTTCGGCTCTGAATAGTCTTAGCCTTTCAGCAATCTTGTCACGATTCTTCTTTCTGAGCCCTGATTCTTCATAGTGCTTCTTAAGTTCTCTCAGAGCAAAGATTAGAATCTCCTTAGACTGTTTGGGAAACTTGATCAGTTGAGTGATGAACCAAGTCGTGTTCTCAGAAAGGTCTTCTGCCTTGTCAACGGCCTCCGAAACGATGCTCAAGTCACCGTCTAGCGTCTTCTTCACGTCCTCTTGAGAGAGATTTAGATTGTTCAACAAGATGCTGTCAACCACACACCTTGCCTTTTCTTCAAAACTTTTTCCCAGGCTCTCTATGGCCTCTTCAATAAGAAGCTCGCCTCCGGGCTCCTTTGGAAAATCACAGAAGAATATGACACTGTCCTTTATTTCGGAGAAGACCTCAACAGCCACTCTTATCGACCAGTTATCATTACTTCTAACTCTATCAAGAAATTCGGCAAGTTCTCTTCCTGGTTCGAAATCAAACCCCAGGTCTTGCGAGAGCGCATCGAAGTAACTCTTTCTATCAGCAAACCCACACGCCATTAAAATCTCTACAAGTTCAACGTATCCCGGAATGATTTTCAAGGAATACACCTCTCAAGTTCGACTTGTCTTGAATTATAGCACAGATACAGTTAGAGTAATTTAGAACTGATCTCTCTGTTCTGACTAGACATAGCTCTTAGGCTTTGCAGAACTCGCTCCAACACGAATCTATTCATGCTTATGATCCCTACCATTCAACGATCAGAGAATATAAGGTCCTTAAACGACATATAGTTAGAAATTCATTGTTCGTTAACATTTAAGGTTTGACAATTATCAAACCCAATGCTAAGATCAAAATGTAAGAGATGAATCGAACGCAACGAAAAGGAGGAGTCGATATGAAGAGAGAACCAAAGAGAATACGAAAAGACATTCAGAAAGAAATTGACAAGGCAAGATCGGCTTCTGCAAAACACGGTAATTTCCTGGCGTTCTGAAGAATTTACCAGTAGAATCACGACATACAAGCAACCCCCCTTTTCCCCCACGGAAAGAAAGATGACTTCGGGTCTCAGCAGAGGCCCTTTTTTCATTCCTTTCAAAGTAGGGGAAGGACCTCCTACTATCAAAAGCAAAGAGACCTTGGTCGCTGATAAAACCACGTTGGCCGTCAACGATCCTCCGTCCTCCGAGAAGAGAGAGGACAAG
>NZ_DJHG01000007.1:0-10004 GCF_002432955.1 Mesotoga sp. UBA5825
TATTTCATCTAAGATACTGAGGAAGCACGGTCCTTTAGATGAGATTGAAATGGAGGTTATCCGCAATCATCCTACGTATGGAAAAGACATCCTCGAACACTTCAAATATCTGAAGAAGTTCATTCCTACGCTTATATGCATCACGAAAGAGAAGACGGTTCCGGCTATCCACATGGACTGAAGGTGGACAATATACCGCTTGAGGCTAAGATTATCGCTGTGGCTGATGTCTTTCCAAGCCCCAACAGCCGACAGGCCTTACAGGGCCGCTTATTCCTTTGCTAAAGCGGTGAACATGATGACTGAAATGCCTCTTGATCAGCGCGTAGTCTCTGCGCTGATAGAGATCCTTCCCGAACTTGAGAATGCGCTTTGCGGGAGAAACCCGGAGAAGTGCTGGGAGAGAACTTGAGAGGAAGCCGAAAGCATATTCGTGTATTGCTTCTTTCGATTCTTCAGCAGTTCATAATGACTTGAACAGTAACGTTACAAAAGAGCCGAAACCCTTATGGAGATGCCCACACCTTCGCGGAAGCAGCAGAAATGATGACGGAGATGCCGCTGGACCAGAGGATATATCCGAACTATCAAAGTGCTTCTGGAACTGGAGAAGATTCTTGGTCCAAGAACTGCAGAACCAATTCGGAGAGATTTTGATAATGTGATTTGAACCTTTGTGGATTCAGGACTGTCATTTCTTACTCTGGCTAGATACAGAAGAGTCAACCCAGTCCACTTCAATAGTTCGAAAATACACTTACTGTTTCCCCCTAAAGAAAGAGCAAAGGTGTATTTCCAACTATCGCACTTCGACAAGTTTACGCGAATACTCATTGGCTATAGCATCTATGAGTTGCTTCGTTTTTTTCACCTTATCATCGGATTCAAGAAATTCTTCATATCTATTGTATGCACCAACAATCAGTTCATCATAAAAAACAATTCTTGCGTGATTTATCTTCAAAGTTTCGATGGTTTTGTTCCTGCTATTAGGAGTATCGTGCCAATCAACAGGTTCTTTGCCCAAGACACAGACAATCTCGAAAAGCTCTCTTGCTTTCCCGATATTTGTGAGATACTTGTCAAAAGCATTATCGTACTTCATCACTTGCTTGATAAGTTCATTTGAAGTTATGCTCTTACCAGAACGTTTCAATTCGATTATCACATGCTTTCCCGATACCGCACGATACTTGATGTCAAGCCGAGCATTCTTCTCTTCGTCCGTAAGAGATTCGTCCGAAAATCCTTCAAGTTTTTTGAAAGCTTTTTCCATTACTGCATTTGAAGTCACTTTGTCCCATGAAGGGTCAAGAAGCCAAAGATTGTCAAAAAGATACCTCTGTAGTACTTTCTCAAGAACATTCGCTTCAACATCTTCTCTCAATTTCCCTATGATTCGGAGTCTGTCTGAGATAATGCTGTGATACAGAACAGCGCTGTAGTCTTCTATTTCAGAAAATATGCGCAGAAAAACTTCCAGATTATCCAGGCTTATACTATCTAGCTCATCTAGATTATCTTTGTGTTTCAGCCTTTCAAAAGCGAGTACCCCTTGAGCGAATAGCTCGTGCTTTTCTTCATCTTGATCCGTTACTCTATTTATCTTACCGAAAAGAACATCCGCTTTCCGTCTCTTATCCGGACCTAATTCTCTGTACCACTCCTCTATTTGAGGGTTGGAAGTAGCTTCCGCGGTTCCTTTTTCGTTTCTCAGGTCTGTCCATTCTCTTTGAATTCTCTTTAGCTGATCCCTTACAAAATCACGCAGGCTAATAAATCTAGAATCATCTTCGATTATCTGCTGCCTGTTCGTAGTAGTAATGTCCGGTTCGTCATTCTCGTCCAAAAAATCGGCATGTATCTCCCCTATGAGGTATTTGGTATATAGTCCACCCTCCGCAAAGTATTCAAGAATGTTCTCGTGTGCGACTTTTCCTCTCACCAGGACGACAATTCTGTTCAAGCTGAAACCGTCGTCTGCTCCTTCCTCCTTATCAAGTAAATTGCCGCTGTTCTTCACAGTTCCTATCCACCCGAATATTCTCCCATAGGATTCACTTTCAATGCGAAATATCTCTTCTGCTTCTTTGAATGAAGGCTCTTCCGATTTCTGGGGGTATCTATAGATCCATGCGTACTCGACTTTATCGTAGTAATCCCTGTCCTCTGGCCTCACTTCTTCGCCGTTCACAAATACCCGAAAATCGTGTTTTTCTCCAATAATGCTGAATCTCCTAGCAAGCTTCCTCTTCAAGCTGCTTTCGGTAAGACTGTTCATTCGTTTCTTCAGGTCTTTGAGATAGATAGTCGTACCAGGGGTTTGGATCTCGATTTCTTCTTCCTTGAGCTCTGCGGGTTCATATTCAGAGTTCTCATTTTCGCTGACTTGTCTTTCCAACTCCTTAACAACTATTCTGAAACCTTGCTTGCTGCTATTCGGGGCATCCTTCAAAGTATGAACCTCGATAACATCTGCGACCGAGAACAGAGAAAGTTTTCCGATTCCCTTTCTACCCATCACCTTTCTGCCGTATTTCTCAGATGTCGGACGGTCTTTACGTCTTTCATAACCCACAGCCAGATACTTTTCGTTTATGTCGTCCAGATCCATCCCACACCCGTTATCGGAGATGACAATAATTCTTTCTCTTTTCTTTATCGTGACTTCTACTCTTGTAGCATCCGCGTCCCAAGAATTGGCTACAACTTCCGATAGAACAGCAGGTACGCTACTGTAAAGATTCATCCCCAAATGCTTTAGAACAGTCTGTTTGATTGCTATTCTGTACTTCTTTCTCTCCGTCATTCATATCGACCTCCCAAGTGCTTGATTATGCTTCTTCCAATAGCACTGGCCAGCAAGACCGGTACAGCATTGCCTATGAGCTTTCCGATTGCTTTGAATCTGACGGGTTCCTCGGGTTTTACGAACTGATAATTCTCCGGAAATGTTTGGAGAAGAGCGCCCTCCCTAAGCGATAATGCTCTGTCTTGTTCGGGATGTCCGAATCTTCCGTTTCCGTAACCATAGAACTGAGTCGTTATCGTTGGCGCGGGTTTATCCCATTCCATTCTTGAGTACACCGCTGAGAAAGACTCTCCCGATTGTTTTCTGTGGCAGTTCGCTCTTAGAGACACTTCCCAGTCCTTCCAAGAACCCCCGGGCAGAGAGGCCCTTATTCTTTCTAGGTTTGTATCGTTCAGTTTTGCAGATCTGTGAAGCGGATCTTTCTTGCTAACCTCTCCTGCGCTAATCCTTTCCAGATCTCCTATCGTTTGTCTAACGGTTCGGTATTCATTGCTTTTGCAGGTAGGCGGAATCAACTCTATATTCCCCAGCCTTGAGGCCAGAAGAATCAGTCTATGTCTTGCTTGGGGTACGCCATAATCTGGAGCGAAATGGCTGCCGTAACTAATACTGTAGTCATGAAACCGAAGAGTCTCAGCGAAGTCATGGAACACCTGAGTCTTAACAATCTGAGGTACGTTCTCCATTGATACGATATCCGGTTTGACTTCCGCAACAAGTCTCGCAAAGTTATCGAGTAGAGACCAATCGTTGTCGTTTTTGCCCCTCTTCACGCTAATGTTGTAGGTAGAAAACGGCTGACATGGAGCGCATCCCATAAGTACTTTCACATCTCCTATTGAAAGCAGGTCTGATACTTCCTTGCTAGAAACAAGATTGATGTCCTTATTGATAAAGCGACTGTTGTTATTGTACTCGAAAGGAAACCTGCAGTTTTCGTCTACGTCATATCCTGCAACCACTTCTATCCCTGATGTAATCATTCCATGGGACAGACCTCCCGCACCGCAAAACAAGTCAACCGCAGAAACTCTCATTTGGCACCCCTTCAAGAAGAACTCCTAAGAAAATTGTACATTGTATCTGTCCAAGATCCAAATCACTTGTTACCTAACGACGATTCCAGTTTACTTAAACTTTCCTGCAGGATATCTGCGAATTTGCCTTGCTCAATCTCACATTGCCACAATACCAGTATTCTCCACCCGGCTTTCTCAAGTGCATCTTCTTTTTGCTTGTCCCGTTCTTTATTCTTTCTGAACTTTTCCGTCCAGAACTCCGTTCTGGTTTTCGGAATAGTAGCTTTCCTGCAATTGGTGTGATTGTGCCAGAAGCATCCGTGAACGAATATGGCAAGCTTCAGTCTGGACATCGTTATGTCCGGCTTTCCGGGAAGGTCTTTTCTATGAATTCTATATCCATATCCGCGAGCATGAAGCCACTTCCTGACCACCATCTCCGGTGATGTATCGGTAGACTTCACAGAACGCATGATACTGCTCCGTTTTTCTTGATCGAATATGTCGGTCATTCCGGTACTCCTTGAGAGATCTCCTAATACACATCCTGCAGCAGTTTCTTCAGATGAATTGCAACATGCAATGCAAGTTCAGGAGGAACCGCGTTCCCGATCTGCTTGGCAATCTGTGTTTTGCTTCCGCAGAAAACGTAGTCATCCGGGAACGTCTGAAGCCTTGCAGCTTCACGATGGGTTATGGGTCGATCTGCCTGGGGATGCAAGTACCTACCCTTTTCCGGCTTGAAGAACTCCGTTCTTATAGTAAGTGAAGGTTTGTCCCACTCAAGCCTACCGAACACATCTGTGCTACCGGTTTTCTTCTTCATCCAGCATGGAGGGCACAAATCAGGTCGAAGCCTCATTAAATCAAATCTGTTTCCTCCCGGTGGAATAAGTCTATAACGCTCCAGAGAAATCGCAGTAGGATTCCTGCCGATGTGCAAGCCCTTTCCGTCTGGTTCAAGCGGGAGGTCCCCGATCGCGTCTCTCACGCTCTTTCTGATCTGAGTCGGAGGCGGCAAACTTGGAGAACCGTTCATAATACCTATAGTAAATGCCCTTGATCTCTTCTGCGGCACTCCGAATTCCTCGGCCTTTAGCACTCCATATACTACATTGTAACCTTCTTTCTTCACCATTCCATAGAAGAAATTGAACTCCTCGGACTTCAAGAATCCAGGTACGTTTTCAACCACGAAGGCCTTAGGACCAATCTCATGAATTGCTCTGAAGAATTCCCTCCATAACGTATTCAGGTCTTCATGTTCGCTAGTGCGTTCCTTCTTCCTGTTCATCTTACCCAAAGGCGAAAAGCCCTGGCATGGAGGTCCTCCGACAATCACATCCGACTTCTTCGGACTAAAATCAGCGATTCCTCTTATATCTCCTTCGAAGACTTTGACATCGAAGTTCTTTCTGTACGTACATGCGAATACCTCGTCCTTATCTAAAGCCCACAAAGGTTCATAACCAGCCTTCTTGAACCCTAGAGACAGACCTCCCGCACCGCNNCCGCAAAACAGATCTATGAATGTGGGTTTTTCTATCAAGATACACCTCGATTTTTTCTCAAATTGCTAAATCAAAAGGTAGATCGCTAATGTCTCTCAGTCTTCGACCAATAACAAGAGTGTTCAGCATATCCATTTGATCGCTTCTATCAGTATCGTACTTCTTGACTGCTTCAATCAATTCGTACAATCCGGAATGATAAACGCAATCGATATCACCCACTCCGAGAGCGATAGACGCCAATCGTGTGGGCAGAGGTTCTGCAGTTACTACTACCATATGAGGACTATTTCCTTTTCTGTTTCTTAGAAGATTCTGAGCCTCAACCTTGGTATTCTGCGCTCTATCAGATCGCATCGTCCATTTACAAGATATGCTTGCATGCATTATTGGATGCCCGGAACCAACGGAATCTTCTAGTAGGGGAGTGCGCATAGAAATCTCAGTATTGCATCTCTCACCTAGCAGTTCAGAAGGAATTGGGAGTCTACTTACTACAATATCGGGCTTCACTATGTAGTCAGAAGTCAAGAGAACCCTCAAGGATTCATCGGTCTTAGCTAAGTCCTCAATTCTGTTCAAATGGTAGTACTGGTCGAAGTCCGTTATCCTGTAATTATCGGCTCCCCAAACCCATTGCCCAGGCCTCAGCTCAAACAACAGCGAAAAAGACTCCTTGAGATACTCCATTGTAAATGCTGTGTACTCAGCCCCGCTCTTCTGACCCGGCTTAGCGTGTTGTAATGGAGTGCCTTTTGGAAGTAAGTCGGACCATTCCTTGGCAATGACAGAACTGGATCTACTATCCACATCTGCTATGCTAACAGTCATACCATACTTACTGCTCTTTGCCGAAAGCAATTGCTTTCGTATTGTTGCCAAATATTGTGTCCTGAGATCCAGCAACCGATGGAAGATGTCTCTTTCAATCATTCTTGCTCCTTTCTACACCG
The DNA here is from genome assembly GCF_002432955.1 of Mesotoga sp. UBA5825. NCBI lineage: Bacteria > Thermotogati > Thermotogota > Thermotogae > Kosmotogales > Kosmotogaceae > Mesotoga > Mesotoga sp. UBA5825. The sequence continues at coordinate 6,296 of NZ_DJHG01000007.1, forward strand.
TTATTATCATATCATCGGAAATGCGAGTCTTCATTCCGATTCTACTTTGAAGAGTCGTGCATTATCTTGAGGTTCGCCCATTATATGCTATATAACCCTCATATTCATCAGATCGAGGATCGGGATTCTTCAAATGTCTTTCGTATTCTTTTTCAAGTAGTTCGAAGGTTATCTTCTCTTCTGTGTTCAAGACGAAATTGTAAGTAGAAATCGCTTCTCCATTATCCGAGATTCTTATTACTACTAAAGTCTCCCAAGCTTTGTGGTTTAGGCATGCGAAAACAACGCCCTCTTGCTGCCCAGAAATAATTCTGTAACCTGTGTCTTCAAGAAACTTAGTAAAATGCTCGCACGATGTAGTCATGTATTCCTCCAATAAAGGTTTGTCACACGTATTGGAATCCGAAAGGACACGGCTTTGGTTTTCCAGGACTGATTATGTTGACAGGTTTCCTTTACGATGAGCAATGCTCATAACCTAAACTTCATACTGTTTGCCTTCTACGGGACTCCCTACTCTTTTGCGCTGTTCTTCAGTTGCCTTGTCATATAGATCCTTGAGGCATGTCACTGCATTTTGCCTCAATTTTTCTCCAAAGCTAATGTTAAGTAATCCTAGCAGATCATCCTGCTTTTCAAAGTATTCTAGCACGTTCATCATCTTTCCTTCTTCAGGATTAAGCAAACGTACATATCCAATAGACTCATCGGAAGTTTGTAGGATTGCCTCATTCAAGTCGCCCGAAAATGAAAACCCTGGTCTTGCCATAAGTAAAACGATATACTGCAAAAAACTCGAATTTCCGGTACTCTTATCAAGAAGCTCAACGAGATTCGAGGAGAAATAGAGATCATAAAGGTCACAAATGTTCTTAGGTATGACATCCAGCATATGCGTATCTTGACTATTATCATCGAAGTAGTCCCAGATTAACTTAAGCGCCCAGTATTCTTTTCTTGATAGCGCATATACGCTTACTTCAACTACTAGTTCCCTTAGAAATCTCTGAGTATATTTTACCCATAGACTTTTTCTCACTTCAGAGATCTTCTTTTCCTTTTCCGTCTCTTCAATCATTTCAGAGATTTTCTTTTCCGTGTTTTCAATCACTTCATCTTTGGCCTTGCGTAACTGGTACTTTTCAAATCTACAAAGCTTATTTAGGCGATCACTAAGATCTCTAATGGTCCTGATCTTTGAAAATTCCTTGTCAAGTTCGCTTACCTGAGAATTTGAAGAATCAAAAGACTGTGCGAACTCACCGCTTCTGAATTCCTGATATGAAGAGTAGTATCTAAAGACCACATGAATAGTTATGTGCAGAGCTGTCTTTTGGTGACGTTCTATTGTTTTTTTCATTGTCTCACAAAGAAATGCATTTAGAGCTTTTATGGTCTTGTACGACCTAATATGTTTGTGAAGCCAGATAACGGTCGGATAAACCTCAACAAAACCAGCAAACAGACTAAGATCAGACCCCATCATGAGACCTAAGACCGTTTTTGACATCTTCTCAGTAATCACATCTAGATAATCAGAATAGGTAGTTTCTGAGTCTAGGCGGTTCTCGTCTAGGGCTCTCTTAGCGAACCATTTCTTGAGTTCACGAACAAACTTCTTCTGATCTTCAACCCTTCTTCTTTCAATTGAGAGTTGCAAAGTGTCAAAACAAATCTCTACAGTTGACTTCATGATTGAAACATGTTTCTTATCTCCCGATTTTGCTAGCACTTCAATCATGCTTTCGATGATTGAGAAATGAGGACCTATAAGATCTATTGATTGTTCTGATGCAGTACCGAACTCTGGATTGCCGATCAACAAACTCCTGTAGACCAAAGCGGACTCCTTCAACGCCTCTACTTTGTGTCTCCCTTCAGGAACAATAGATTGACTCTTCTTTAGATCTTTCCTCGCCATCTCTATCAGAAAGTATGGATTAGAAGCTTGCGAAATAAACCCTGTGAAGAGAAGAAGCTGGATCACTACAATTATTGTCATTTCGAGAGTCTGAACACGCCCAAATTCTTGTATGAGTGTCAGTGACAACTCCACAGAAGAAAACGCTGGGCGAAACTCCGTCTTGAACAGTGAATCTAGGAGCTGAATTATTCCTGCCTTCTGAATTATTGAGAGAATAAAGACAAAAAAGGTGCTGGCGTAAAGGGTGAGTGTCCATCGTTTCAAGCCGATCCTTTCTAATAGGATAGAACCATAGCGTTGTCGAATCCTGTTTGACGAGTCACCGAACAACGGAACTGCTATAGCAAGAATTGAAGAAGACAATACAAGAGAATCGGTAATGAAGGCAGTGGACAAAGCGAACGCCAAATTCATCAGTAAGCCCTCAACAGTCGGAATACTCACGAGATAATAGGCACAGAATACCGCAAGAGCAATCATAAAAATGAAGGTGATAACTTTAGCATTTCTCCTAATGTAGAAAGATGTAGTCATTTTGCATGTTCTCCCCTGCATGAAAAGCCTCGTACATCTATGAATCTCAGCAGTCGTTTGTTCATTTCTTCAATTATCTCCTCAGTAATAGTCTCAAACCTTCAAGAGCTATGTAGGCAAGAATACCACCTATAACACTTTTCAGAGCAAACCAAAAGACCTTACCATACCACTTCTTGTTACTTTCATAGTTCATCATTGCCTTGTTGAAGTCGCGGGAAACTTCTTGGATTAGCGCAGACTTTTCGTTCTGTGGCATACTTGAGTTTTTAATCCCTTCTATTCGTTCGCCAAATTCCTTCTTCAAGGTGTCTTCTGTAAGAAACCTGTGCTCTTTCTCGCCCAACAAGTAGAATACTTGAGAAGCAAACTCCTGCGTGCCGCCTCTTGAATAAATGTAATATCCCATGAGAGCAAAGAGCAGAGGCCAAATAGTGCCGACAAGATGCAGAGCAATAGGCGCCTCTGGGTGCGCAAACCAGGAAATGATAGAGTACAACAACTGAAGTGAGTATCCTAAGGTTATTGCAAGAAACGCAGTTCTACCTAGCAAGTACCTTTTACTGTCGCTGAGCTCTTCGGACTTTCTGTAATCGTATAGAATGCAAAGGTAGAATATCAAGAAGCAACATCCAGAAATCAGTGAAAGAGAATCCGGACTAATAAGACTTCCCTCGAAAAGCAAATCCATCGCAGACCTGGCAACAAGCATAGCAAAACCTATCATCGCGAAGGAAAAGCCGAGCTTCTTCACCCAGCTACATTTCTTTGGGCACAACGGACTAACCAGTAAGAACTGAATTACCATAAGCAACATAAAGAATAAGCCTGAGAGACCCATAAGAACATCAATAAACTGAATCGCAACTTCGAGATTGCTCGCATCAACAAACCCATACTTGATTTTCACGAGTTTGTCAGTTTTGCTAAGCAACACTGGATAGGCAAAAAATGCAAAGATAGCATAGACAATTGTCCAAAATACCCCTACAATAACGGATACTCGACTGTCGTTGGTATCCTCGGTCTCTACTCTTTCGTTATTTACTAGAGCAAGAGCTGTTCTCTTCTTTATTCTTGATCTAAGTAATATATAATTGATCGCCTTTTCTATGTCAAATTCGTTTCTAGATGTCTTTGAAAACTCTTCGAGCTCTAGCAATAGCCTTGCAACCCTGAACTTTCTAACATGCGTCTTTTTAGATATTGCGCCGACAATGGCTGAGAAATCCTCTTTCATTAGCTTCGCGG